>JBAQJG010000187.1:0-8836 GCA_049300145.1 Chthoniobacterales bacterium
CATCGGCATCGCGAGTCACCAGAGCGGGATTGACCTTCTCCACTTCCTCAGCCACAAGGCCGAACTGCGGGATGCCCTCGGGATCGAGCTCCTTTTTGTAATAGAAGGTCACAGGTTTGAGCGCCAGGATCACTTCGCTCGCCTTGTCCATTGACTTAATCTCATCCTTGAAACGCGCCGAGGAAACTACCGTGCCGAGTGACCGCGCGGAAAAGGAGATGCACAAGCACAATTGGGTTGCAAGAAATATTGAGGAGTCGATCGAATTGAGTCGAGAGGCTCAAAGATGGGATAGCAAGAGCTGGTCAGCAGGTTTTCGCGCCGCGAACGAAGAGGATACAAGACCGTGAACGCTGGTAATGATAAGAGGTCTAATTCGACAGATTCGCAGATTGATTCGTCGGGAACGCTTATTAATAATCGGCGAATGAAACGCGAGAACCGCATTTGGAGCCAATGACACAGAATGCCTTCGACTTTGGGATCGCGCAAATCAGTCCGCGTTTGCTGGCGTATTTTCGCAACCGCGTTGGAGATTTGGCGACGGCGGAGGATCTGCGACAGGAGACTTTGTTGAAAGCTTGCCGCGCGCGGCCTGCGCTTCGTGATGAAACCCGATTTGAAGCGTGGTTATTTCGCATCGCAAACGGCACGATTATCGATTACTATCGCCGACGCCGTCCCCAAGATAAATTGCCGTGTGATCTGACTGGAGAGACTGGAGCTGAAAAGGATGAGGTGACGCCAGTGATGGTTTGCGCGGTTCGGTGTTATCTCGAAACGTTGCCAAAAGCTTACCGAGATGCCGTGCAACTCGCCGATTACGAAGGGCTGCCTCATGCAGAAGTGGCACGTCGACTGGGCCTGACTTTAGCCGCTGCGAAGTCGCGTGTGCGCCGCGGCAAATTGTTAGTGAAGAATCTGGTGGAGGCGGAATGCCGACTGGAATTCGACTGTCTCGGTAAAGTCATCGGTTATCAACGGCGAGACCGGAATACGTCGAGCTGTGGCCGCTGAATGCGGCCACCAGCTCAAAAAAGTCCGCATCTTTTTTCAACTGGTTTCGACTTAACCGGCTGATATGAATAATCATGCCCCCTCCGAAGGAAGCCAACCGCTGTCGTCATTTTCCCGCATCACACTTTCAAGATGGAGCCGAGGTGTTGTCGGCGGCCTGCTAATAGCGAGCGCGGCGGCATTTTCTACGGCGGCGGATTCGAAAAATTCGCACCAGTTAACTCCGGCACGCGGCCATTACGCCAAGCTTGCTGCGCTCGACCCAAAGCCAGCCGCTCCTGATCTGCCAATCGACGCCAAGCGATTTGAAACGAATCCAAAATTTATCGAGAAAGTCGAACACCTCGAACCTGAATTTGTGCATGTGTCGCTGGATGTCTTTAAGCTACCGACCTGCCCAGCGAACAGCTCCAAGCAAACCCGCGCTGAGATCGACTATCTGTTGCGCCTGGAGGCTCGCCGAACTGAATTGGAGGCACAGCGTGCGCTTTACTTCGCGCCATTTGGCTACAGCACAAGCATGAAGCACGGTGATCCGGAGTTCGACGCACAACAGCGGAATCTCTTCTACGTAGGCCGCTCAATCGGCTCGTGGTTCAACCCGAAGGACCTCCCAGTCACCGCGGAATTATTGGGGCGCGTCTGGCGTGACGCCAGCCATTACATGTGGCGTCTGAAATTCAAATATGCGCGTATCCGGCCATACACAATTGATCCATCGCTTAAAAATCTTGAATCGCCTGATTGGGCCGCTTTCCCAAGCGGGCACGCATTCTACGCTCACATGCTCGCCTACATTTACAGCGAACTGGCCCCCGAGTTTTCCGATATCTTTCTGAAAGATGCCCGCGACATCGCGCACTCGCGCGAGATCATCGGCGTCCATTATCCGAGCGACGCCGAAGCGAGCCGCGTCTTTGCCCGCCAGTTCGTAGATTTGCTTTTGAACAGCGAGAAATTCACGCCCGAATTCGAAAAGGTTAAAGCGGAATGGACGCGCGTCCGCGCGGCCTCCCCTGATTGAGACTTGGTCTTTGTGTTTTGCGGTCCGGGGAAATGGAGTCTCGATTATTTGCTTTTTGACAGGAGAAAAAATAATGGTTCAGAAAAGAGCTATAACGGCGATCACCGGACTTCACCCGTGTTTTTCGTTCACGTTCGCGATGACTAGATGCTGTTTCATAGGGTTACTCCGGTGCAACGGATTGATCCTTTGGAATTAAATACAGTCAGACTTTTCCTGTTGTCCTCTTTTCAGAAATGAAGGTCCCTCAAACTCGCAACACTAAGTCACAAAGTGACATCGAGGAATCTCGTGTTGTTTAGTTCTTCATCGTGACATCGCGACTTACGCAGACTGGTTTAATTCCTTTCCCAAAACTGAAACATAGTAATCCCAATTATGGGAATACGAGCGTGTCAAGAGTTTCGCCGATGCCCGCATAAGTTATTCGGAGCGCGTGGGTTGAAACTTTCATCGGATCAGGCATGAGCTTTGCAATTAGAGACAACCGAATGCGGTTAATCCTCACATTTCTCATTGCATTCGTATCGGTTTGTCGCGCCGAAGAGACGGCATCTGGTCACTGGGAAGGATCGGTGCAGATTCCGGGTAGGGAGCTGACGTTGATTGTCGATCTTGCACAGGACAGCCGCGGAGGGTGGATCGGATCAATCACGATTCCTGGATTAAATGCGAAGGGAAGCCCACTCGCGGACATCGTAGTGAGTGGGATCGAGGTTTCGTTTGCGATAAAGGGTTCCTCGGCACAGGCTTTGCAGGCGACCTTTAAAGCAAAACTGAACATCGAGGGCACGCTTTCCGGCGATTTCGAGCAAGCTGGGAATACCGCGCCGTTTACTCTGAAAAGGATGGCAGCGGCGCAAGTGGAATTACCACCCAAGAGCACGGCGATTGGCAAGGAACTCGAAGGCGAATGGAAGGGCGAATTCGAGTTGTTCGGTTCTCCGAGAAAAGTCGCCTTGAAACTCGCCAATCGCGGGACTGATGCCAGCGCGGCCGAGTTCGTGGTCGTGGGCAAAAAGACAACTACTCTGCCGGTCGATCTTGTGACGCAGGAAGGCGACTTACTAACAATCGACTCGCACGAGACGAGCATCAGTTACGAAGGCCGTTTCCGGAAAGACGCCGGAGAAATTAAAGGGACGTTCACGGCGGGAGGAATCGAATTGCCGCTGGTTTTGCGGCGCGCGAAATGAGGAACGCTCAATGAAGATTTCGCGAGCCTTCGTTTTGTGGATGCTTTTCGGCGCAGCGCCGTTTTGTCAGGCACAGTCGATGTTTCGGGGCGATGCAGCACACACCGGGACTTATGCCGGCCCTGCGCCGCGGCAGTTCCATCGTATCAAATGGAAGTTCGCTACGGGCGATCGAATCGTTTCTTCGCCAGTTTTCCAAGGCAAAACTATTTATTTCGGTGGCGACGATGGAAACGTTTATGCGGTTGATGCGGAAACCGGTCGTCAGGTTTGGAAGCGCGCGACGAAGGGGCCTGTGCCGTCGAGCCCGGCCGTGGCGAGTGGGATTGTTTATGTGACCAGTTACGATGGAATGTTATATGCCCTGAATGCCGACACTGGCGCGGTGACGTGGAAGTTCGCCACGGGCGGCGAGCGGCGTTTTGAGGCCAAAGGTATCCACGGCATGCAGCCGAAAAATCAGACGATCCCCGATCCGTTCGACGTGTTTTTATCGAGCCCAGTGGTCGGACAAGAGGCGGTTTATTTTGGGAGCGGCGATGGCAATGTTTACGCGGTCGATGCCGCGACCGGCGAGCAGCGTTGGAAATTTAAAACTGGCGATGTGGTGCACGCTTCGCCGGCTTACTCGAACGGCGTTTTGTTTTTCGGAAGTTGGGACAGTTACTTTTATGCCGTGGAGGCCGCAACCGGTAAGGAAAAGTGGCGGTTCCACGGCGGAGAGGATGCCCTCATTCATAACCAGGTAGGATTTCAGTCGTCGCCAGCGGTGGTGGATGGCGTTGTCTACACCGGATGCAGGGATTCGAATTTGTATGCGCTCGACGCTGCCACAGGCAAAGAGAGATGGCGGTTTAACAACGAGCTTAGTTGGGTAGTCACTTCTCCGGCCGTGGCGCAAGGTCAGGTGTTCTTTGCCACTTCGGATTCGAGTCTTTATCACGTAGTCGAGGAGGCGACTGGCAAACCAGTTCTTGGACAACAGGGAAAAGCTTACATGTTTTCGTCGCCGGCCGTGGCGGACGATGTTGTCTTCATTGGCGTGCTGAACGGAATGCTCGAGGCGCGTGATGTAAAGACCGGCGACGTTCTCTGGGATTTTCAGACTGAGGCCTCGAAGCGGAAC
Source organism: Chthoniobacterales bacterium (assembly GCA_049300145.1). GTDB lineage: Bacteria > Verrucomicrobiota > Verrucomicrobiia > Chthoniobacterales > UBA10450 > AV133. The sequence goes on from JBAQJG010000187.1 coordinate 4,364, forward strand.
AAAGGTTGGGTGCTCACCGCGGACCGGAAATTTAATACACCGTTGCTTTTTTACTCGAGCTGGCGCGAGGTGCCAATCGTGGCGACCGATCGGCAAATCGGCATTGGCGCGATTTTCTCCTCGCCGCTGGTGGCGAACGGCGTGGTCTATTTCGGCAGCACCGACGGGTTTCTCTACGCCCTTGAATAGCTTAGAAAATGAATGAAAAATACTCTTGGGGCCTGCTCGTTATGAGCAGATTGCCTTCGTATCAGCTATCTTTGCGACAGATATTGTCGGTAGTGATTCTATGCGCAGGTTTGAACAGTCGGTTCGCCACCGCCCAAACAACTTCGTCGAAGTCCTCCCCTGCGGTAATGTTCCGTAATGGTCTGGATCATTCCGGGGTTTATGCACATTCGAGCAATGGTTTTTATGGCGGTATTCTTTGGCGGAAACAAACGGGCGGCGCGGTTCGGTCTTCTCCAGTCATTGCTGGCGGGCTCATTGTTATTGGGAGTTCGGATGGAAATCTCTATGCGCTAGACGCCAACACGGGCCACGAAAAATGGAGGTTTAGTGCCGACAGTGCAGTGGCATCCACGGCTGCTATAGCCGGCGACCGTGTTTTCTTTTCTAGCTACAAGGGCGCGTTCTACGCGGTCAACTTTCAGGACGGAAAATTGTTGTGGAAGACGCAGTTTGGCCCCGATGCTCCACGCGCCTATGAGCAGGAAACCGGGCAGCATCCGGCTTCTCACGACGGCGATTTCTTTTTGTCGTCCGCTGCTGTTCTCAACGATACGGTCGTAGTCGGCGGGAGTGATGGGCTGGTGTATGCGCTCAATACGAAATCCGGCAGTGCGCGATGGAAATTTCGCACCGGTGGCCGGGTCCGGTCCTCACCCGCAATCAGTAATGGCGTAGTGTACGTCGGAAGTTACGACGGCAGCCTCTACGCGATTGATTTCTACTCCGGTAAACTGGTTTGGCGTTACGACACCAAGGGGCGGTCGCTCAATTCGGCGGAGTTTGGATTCGACCGCAAATCCATCGTGTCCTCCCCTGCAGTCTCCGACGGAGTTGTCTATGTCGGGTCGCGAGACTCTCATCTGTACGCGGTGGATGCGGCCCATGGAACGCTCAAGTGGATCGCCGACTATGAGAATGAGGGCATGACGTGGGCGATCTCCTCGCCGGCAGTGCACGACCAAGTCGTGTACACGGGCACCGCATTTGGCGGTTTCGTTCATGCCCTCCAGGCTGCGGATGGCAAGGAACTCTGGCGGTTCAATATGCCAAACATGGTCTGGTCTTCGCCTGCGGTGTCTGGCTCAGAGCTCTATATTACGAATCAATCGGGTAGTCTTTACGCTGTCGATCTAACATCGGGTAAAGAGAGCTGGCACTTCCAAACCAGATCGAGCGTGCAATCGTCGCCGGCGGTGGCGAATGGAGTCGTGTATTTCGGGAGCAACGACGGAGGGGTGTACGCAATCCGCACGGACGGCGCACAACCCGTGCACGCGGCCGTGTACTGGGACGCGGAAACGGACAAGCTTTTTGCGGTCTTTAAGAAGAGCTCTATCGGACCCGACTACAAGGACTTCGCAATGGTGCGGGACTTTTTTCACGAACGCGGCTACGAGGTACTGGTGTCCGCAACCGTGGGAGACTGGCTGACGAAGCGTATTTCCGACCGCGCACCCAGCGTGATTGTGTTTCCTTCGGATATTCTCCCAACGGCTGTCGGGGGCTCCGATCCAGTTCACAGTCTGTTCCGGCAGTACCTGGATTCGGGGGGCAAGATTGTCTGGGTCGGCTTTCCACCCATGGTTCTTAAGCTGATCGTCGAAAAAGGCGACATGACCGATGCCCTTATTCGATTGGATGATGCCAACGAACTGCTTGGCGTTTCCTTCAAAGGCGCACTCAACGGCGAGATGAACAACAATCGGGTTACGCCTGCGGGTCGTGACTGGGGACTTGCGGAATGGTGGATCGGCTGGTGGGACGTGCCCATATCGAGTGACATCACCGTGCTGTCGCTGGATGAGCGTGGATTTGCGGGCGCATGGGCTAAGAACTACGGAGGCGCGCCTGGGACCGGCTTCGTTTACTTCGGGGCAAAGAACTGGGACAGCGAATTGCTAAGTCGCCTCGCGATGGTCGCCGAGTATCGTCCGCGATGAGACGAGACATGATTTCGGCGTTAGCCGCATTGCGGCCACTCACTCTCTGACACATTCGCGTTGATGAGCTTTAGGAGCGTTTCTATTTTCCCCCGGATGATAAGAATTCCGATTCGAGATCTCGTCTTGGTCGGGATCGCTCTAACACTTCCATTTCGTCTGAATGTTGTTGCTGCCGCCAATGATCTTTATGAGGCAGATACGAACAGCGGCAATGTTTTTAAGTTTGCACCTAATGCGAGCAGGAGCACGTTTGCTTCCGGTCTTACGAATCCGGAGGGACTGGCGTTTGATGTAAATTTTAATCTGTTTGTTTCCGACACTGGCACCAATTCGATTTTCAAATTTACCCCCAGTGGAACCAGAACCGCTTTCGCCACCGGCCTGAATGGCCCAGCCAGCCTTGTATTTGATGCGGCAGGCAATCTTTTTGATGCCGAGTTCTTTGGCGGAACCATTCTGAAATTCACTCCCGGCGGGGTACGAAGCACGTTCGCTACTGGCTTGAGCGGCCCAGGTTCGCTGCTCTTGGATCCTGCCGGTAATCTGATTGAAGCGGATTTCAATACCGGCCAGATCTTCAAGTTCACGCCAAACGGAACGAAAACGACTTTCGCTACGGGAATAGGCCACCCCCACGGGTTAGCGTTTGATCGTCTGGGAAATCTTTTTGTCGCGAGCTTTGACGGTTCGATTCTCAAATTTACGCCCGGCGGAACGAGAACGACTTTCGCTACCGGCCTAAGCGGTCCACATGGGCTCACCTTCGATGGTACGGGAAATCTCTTCGAAGCGGATTTCAGCAGCGGTACTATTTTCAAGTTCACTCCGAATGGAACGAAGACCACGTTCGCCAGCGGACTAAGTAATCCCGCTGGGCTTCTGTTTGAACCTGCTACTGGGTGGCCGCTTAACATTTCCACTCGGGCTCGCGTGCAAACCGGCAACGACGTGATGATTGCGGGGTTTATTGTCATCGGAACCGGGCATAAGAGGGTGATCGTGCGCGCGATTGGGCCATCATTGGCTCAGCATGGAATTACCAATCCATTGCAAAATCCGACGCTGGAGCTGCACGATCACACCGGCGCGGTGATCGCTTTCAATGATAACTGGATGAATGCACCGAACAGGCAAGAGATCATCAACAGTGGCCTCGCGCCGAGTAACAATCTTGAGTCAGCGATCTTGAGGAGCTTAAATCCCGGCAACTACACCGCCATCGTGCGCGGCGTCAACAACGGGACCGGCATCGCGCTAGTGGAAGGCTATGATCTGGATCCCGCCGCTGGTTCCAAACTGGGCAACATTTCAACGCGGGCGCTCGTGCAAACTGGCGACAACGTTATGATCGGCGGATTTATTACAGGAGGCGGCAACGGAAACGCAGTCGTACTCGTGCGCGCCATTGGGCCCAGCCTAGCCCAGCATGGGATAACCAATCCGCTGCAAGATCCGACCTTGGAGCTGCATAATGGAAATGGCGCGCTCATCGCCTTTAACGACAACTGGAGAGACACCCAAGAGACCGAGATTCAAGCCACCGGCCTTTCCCCAACAAACGACCTGGAATCGGCCATTCTCATTTCGTTGCCGAACGGAGCCACCACTGCAATCCTTCGAGGAAAGAACTTCGGCACGGGCGTCGGATTAATCGAAGTTTTCCGGCTTAACTAACGCAATCGTATAAAGATTGATAACACGTTCGCATCATGAAATGAATGTTTCCGCTGACCTTACCGCGGCTTTGGATTGACACCGGGCCGCTGATCTAGATACCCTGGCGGGTAAAGACCCAAGGAAAACCCAAAAAATAAAAAACTCGGCAAGAAATAGACTACACTCGTCCGCTCGATTCAGTTTGGTGGCCCTCGTCGGCTTGGCGCTGGTGGGCGGCGCGGCGGCGGTGCGCGGGCAATCCGCGCTCGACGGTTTTGATCCGAACGCCAACGGCGTGGTTCGCGTCGTCGTCGTCCAACCGGACGGCAAGATTCTAATCGGCGGCGACTTTACAACTCTCTCGCCCAACGGCGGAGTGACGGTCACGCGCAACGGCATTGCCCGGCTGAACCCGGACGGCGCGCTCGACACCGCTTTCAACCCGAACGCGAACAACGTTGTCTTTTCAATCGCGGTACAGACGGACGGCAAGATTTTAGCAGGCGGCCTTTTCCACGGAGCGAACAGCATCGGCGGACAGACGCGCAATTACATCGCCCGGCTTGATGCCACCACCGGCTTGGCTGATTCGTTCGACCCGAACGCGAACGGTGCTGTCTATTCAATCGCGGTGCAGGCGGAC
>JBAQJG010000188.1:0-1787 GCA_049300145.1 Chthoniobacterales bacterium
CGCCCACCTGTCGCCGTATCCCTCCTTACAGGCGCAGCAGGATGCCGGGGCCGCCGCGGCCTGGTTCCCCGCGCTGACCACCATGGCAGGCTTGCAGGCTAACTGGGATTTCTTGAGTGATTTTCAGCAGCGCGGCACATTGGCCCTGGATGCGCTCCGTGCCCAGGCGGCTCAGAGTCCTTGGGGCGTCGCCAGCAATGGCCGCATTCTGGAGGAGTCGCGTCTGCGCTCCATGGAGGAGATGTATCTTCCAGAATAAGGCTGGGAGACTCTGTCCCTGAGCTCTCGGCAAATACGGGGGCACGTAAAGGCGGCGTTGGGTTTATTCGCGCTCGGTTGGTCCGGGGGGCATTGTCACGGAAACCCGGTCGGGAGCAAGGGCGTATCGGATAGGATGTCGGCATGGCTCCGCTCTGCTACCGCCGTCATCGCTTTCCGCCCGAGATCATCCAGCACGCGATCTGGCTGTATGTCCGCTTCACCCTGAGCTATCGCGATGTCGAGGAACTGCTGGCCGAACGAGGGCTCGACATCTCGTACGAAATGGATCGGCGATAGGTGCTGAAGTTCGGTCCGGCGATCGCGCGACGACTGCGCCAGCGTCGTCCTCGGCCGAGCAATCGCTGGCATTTGGACGAGATGGTGGTGCGCATCGCCGGCGAGCGGCTGTATCTGTGGCGCGCCGTCGATGACGAGGGCGAAGTTCTCGACATGCTGGTCCAGCGCCGCCGCGATAGTTGGGCGGCCCTGCGACTGATGCGCAAGCTGCTCAAGAAGCAAGGCTTCGTGCCGAAATTGCGGGTCATCGACAAGCTGCACTCCTACGCTGCGCGCTCCGACGTCTGCGACTGATCTGTCGGCCTGAGCAGGGGCTTCGGAAAAACTACAGAGCCGAGAACTCGCATTAGGCAGTCCGACGTCGGAGCGCAAGCTGCAGCGGTTGAAGTCAGCTCGATCCGCCCAGCGCTTCCTCAACATGCATGGTGCGGTCCACAACGCCTTCAACTTTCAACGCCACCTCATCTCGCGATCCACCCTTCGGATCTTCCGAGCCGAAGCCACTGCACAATGGCAAGATGCCGTTGCTGCGGCATGACGCATCGCGAGCCTCGGCTCTCCATGCGTGCTTGATAGAGTTGCCGTGACAAAGCCTTGAGGTCAATTCGCCGACCGCAGGTCCCAGCAAGGGCTCCTTTCGATATGGCATACTCCCAGGTCGGCAAGCGCGTCGACGATAGCGTTGATGACTGCGGCCAGGGCAGGCGTCGTGCCACCTTCTCCCCCGGAGCGCACGCCGAGCCTGTTCGTCGGCGCTGGCACTTCGCTTAATGTTCGCACGCGACTCGCCGCTGGAGGGAAGTTGATTCGAACTTCCGGTTCCGCGCGGAAGGGTGCGAGGCGATGTCCCGCTCGGCCCGCATATGCTGATTTCCAGGACTGGCCTAAATTGTCTGCAAGAGTAACGCGGTGAACAAGGAGCACGCGTCGACCCGGCGGGAGGGAATGTGAGATCGAGAATGGGCCCCGGAACGACAGGGGGCGCGGAAACGCCACGCGGGCTGGGCGCGCATAGCTCAGGCCTTGAAAAGAACGACCTACTGCTTCGGTTATCGGCGCGCAGAGTGGGTCAGCCGGAACCCTCACGGCGCGATCAAAGGGCCGGCTGCCGAGGTTTTCGAAGAAGACGCACCGGGGTATCTGTCACCGGCAGCCGGTAACGCAGAGCGCCGACACCCATCTGCAGCCAGCCGCCGTTAGAAACAAGGCCAGCGATCGCGGCTGATCAC
>JBAQJG010000189.1:0-3474 GCA_049300145.1 Chthoniobacterales bacterium
CTATTTCTTCTTGTCTTCGTCCACGACTTCGAACTCTGCATCGACAACGTCGCCGTCGCCACCGCGCGGGCCTGCGCCTTGTTCGGCGCCGGGACGCGCTTGCGCTTCAGGTCCGGGTGGCGGGCCAGTCTGTGCGCCGGCCGCTGAAGCTTGCTTGTAAAGCTCAGCGCTGACCTCCTGGAACTTGTTCTGCAAATCGTCGTACGTCCGCTTCATCGCGTCGGTGTCGTTGCGATTGATCGCGTCGCGCACCGCGGCGATGGCGTCTTCCACGGATTTCCTTTTGTCGCCCGAAATCTTGTCACCGAGCTCCTTCAACTGCTTCTCGCTTTGATACGCAAGCATGTCGGCGTTGTTCTTGATCTCGATTGCTTCCTTCGCCTTCTTGTCCTCCTCGGCGTGCGATTCTGCTTCGCGCTGCATCTTCTCGATCTCTTCTTTCGAAAGACCTGAGCTGCCGGTGATGGAAATCTTTTGTTCCTTGCCGGTGCCAAGATCTTTCGCGGAGACGTGCAGAATGCCGTTGGCATCGATGTCGAAAGTCACTTCGATCTGCGGAACACCGCGCGGCGCGGGCGGAATTCCATCGAGATGGAACGTGCCGAGATTCTTGTTGTCGCGTGAGAGCGGCCGTTCACCCTGCAACACTTTGATTTCCACGCCCGGCTGATTGTCGCTGTAAGTCGAAAATATTTGCGATTTGCGAGTCGGGATGGTCGTGTTCCGCGGAATCATCGGCGTAGCCACGCCGCCCGCGGTTTCGATTGCCAGCGTCAACGGCGTAACGTCGAGAAGCAGCACATCTTTGACGTCGCCCTTGAGCACGCCGCCTTGAATGGCTGCGCCCACCGCGACGACCTCGTCCGGGTTCACACCCTTGTGCGGCTCCTTGCCAATCAGCTGTCGCGCTGTCTCGACAACTTTAGGCATGCGCGTCATGCCGCCGACAAGCACCAGCTCGTTGACATCTCTTTCCGAAAGTTTCGCATCAGCGAGACAGTCTTTGACTGGCTTGATCGTGCGTTGGAACAGATCATCGGTGAGTTGCTCGAGCTTCGAGCGCGTCAACTTCTTCTGAATGTGCTTCGGGCCGCTCGCGTCCGCCGTGATGAACGGCAGATTGATTTCGTATTCTTGCGAACTGGAAAGCGCGATCTTCGCTTTCTCTGCTTCTTCCTTGATGCGCTGGATCGCGTCCGGCTGCTTCGTCAGGTCGATCCCGCTGTCTTTCCTAAATTCGCTCACGATCCAATCCATCACCTTCGCATCCCAATCGTCACCGCCGAGGTGCGTATCGCCGTTCGTCGCCTTCACTTCAAAAACGCCGTCGCCGATCTCGAGAACGGAAATGTCGAACGTGCCGCCACCCAAGTCGTAAACCGCGATCTTCTCGTCCTTCTTTTTGTCGAGACCGTAAGCGAGCGATGCCGCGGTCGGCTCATTGATGATGCGCAAAACTTCGAGGCCCGCGATCTTGCCCGCGTCTTTGGTCGCGTTGCGCTGTGAATCGTTGAAATAGGCCGGCACGGTAACAACCGCCTGCGTGATTTTTTCACCAAGCTTCGCTTCTGCGTCGGCTTTCATCTTCGACAAAATCATCGCGGAAATTTCCGGCGGCGAAAAAGTCTTCTTCTGCCCATTCACTTCCAGTTGCACATGCGCGTCGCCGTTCGCAGCCTTCACGATCTTGTAGGGAACGCGGTGTTCTTCCTCATGGACCTCGTCGTACTTCCGGCCCATGAAACGCTTGATCGAGAAAACCGTGTTCTGCGGATTGGTCACCGCCTGACGCTTCGCGGCTTGGCCGACCAGCCGCTCGCCGCTCTTTGTAAATGCAACTACCGAAGGGGTGGTCCGCGCGCCTTCCGAATTTTCCAAAACTACAGGGTCGCCACCTTCCATTACGGCCATGCAGGAGTTGGTGGTGCCCAAATCGATACCTAAAACTTTAGCCATTTGAGTAGAATCCTCCAAGGCGCTCTCTTAGCAAAAGCCATTCCGCGCTTTGGAATTTATGCATAAGTAACTTGTAATTAACAGTTAACGTATATATACGAGCATGCGTCGCACGGCAAATACGCGACAGGATGTCACAAAAATCCGCGGTCAAGGAAACCGAAAAGCGCCACGTTGTCACGTCCCGGTGGGTGGTATAGCCTTTGCTTTTTTTTGTGCGATGCAGACGAATTCCACTGAACCTTCAGAATCGTCCGCAAACACTCCACGCGACATCGTTTTCCAATGTCCGCACTGCCACACCACGCTCAAGTTGGATCAGGCAACTGCGGGTACCACGTTAAAGTGTGAGAGCTGCCAACAACTCATTCGAGTCCCGCAATCGCGCTCGGCCAAAAAAGTTTCCGACCAAGCGGCACCGGTCAATCTCGAACAGCCCGCGGACTTGGAAAGCTGCTTAAAAGAAAACGAATCGCAGCGAACAGAGGTCACCGGGTATATCAATCAGCTCAATATTCAAATCCACCGCTGGCAGCTTCGTTTGCAAACACTGAACGAGCGCAAGCAGCAGCTTGAAGCCAAACTCGCCCCGCGAAAAAGTTAACAGGATCGACAAGGGCGATCCTAATGATAATGAATCTGCGGCTGCGCCGCCATTTTTAGCATCGAGCAAGGGACTGCTCGATCCACGCAATCGCTTTTTGTTTCGCGAAAACGCCGCGGCGAGTTAACGGTTGGACGTGCGGCAATATCACGAGCTTCTGCGCCTGGTTCTCGAACAGGGCAAATCTCGCAACGACCGCACCGGGGTCGGCACGTTATCGATCTTTGGCGCACAAGCGCGATTTGATTTGCGCAAAGATTTTCCGCTCCTCACGACAAAGAAGCTGCACCTCAAATCGATCATCTACGAGCTGCTCTGGTTCTTACGCGGCGACACCAACGTTCGTTATCTCAACGAGCACGGCGTGACGATTTGGGACGAGTGGGCGGATGAACATGGCAACCTCGGCCGCGTTTACGGGGCGCAGTGGCGCGACTGGCGCAGTGAGAATGGGGTGCGCGTCGATCAGATCGACCATGTCATCTCGGAGATTAAAAAAAATCCGCAGAGCCGGCGTTTAATCGTAAGCGCGTGGAACGCGGCCGAGATTGAGTGGATGGCGTTGCCGCCTTGCCACGTGCTCTTTCAGTTTTACGTGCAGGACGGCGAGCTGAGCTGCCAGCTTTATCAACGTAGCGCCGATCTCTTTCTGGGCGTGCCTTTCAACATCGCGTCGTATGCGCTGCTCACCTTGATGGTCGCGCAAGTCGTTAACCTGCGACCTGGTGATTTCGTCCACACCTTTGGCGACCTGCATCTTTACCAAAACCATCTCGAGCAAGCGCGCGAACAGCTCACTCGTGATTGTCGAGCTTTGCCGCAGTTGAAATTGAATCCCACGATCAAAAACATTCGTGACTTCAAGTTCGAAGACTTCGAGCTGATCGGTTACGACCCGCATCCCTCGATCAAAG
>JBAQJG010000190.1:0-1580 GCA_049300145.1 Chthoniobacterales bacterium
TTGGTGACGTGGTCCATCGCGGCGGCGACGTCTACGGCGACGGAGTAAACATCGCCTCGCGCATCCAACAGTTGGCCGGCGCTGGCGGAATTTGCGTGTCGATGGATGTGGAGCGGCAGATTCGTAATGCGCTGGAAGCGCGCTTCGAGAAGCTGGCGCCGACGGAGCTGAAGAACATTTCTGTGGCGATGGACTTGTTTCGAATCGTGCTGCCGTGGGAGCAGCGGGCTCCGGTTGTCCCGACATCTGCAACGGAGTCGAAGCCGATTTCACGCAAATTTGCGCCGACGGCGATCGCGCTCGCTTTACTAATGAGCATCGGCGTCGGCTGGTGGTTCGCTCATCAATCGTTGGTAGGGATCCCGCAACGGCGGGAGGCCGTCCGATCGATCAACGAAGAAGAAGGCCGCCGCAGCGCGGCGTCCCTACCACAGAAATCGATCGCTGTTCTGCCGTTCGTGAACATGAGCGCTGACAAAAACGACGAGTACTTGAGCGACGGCATGACGGAGGAACTGATCAATGTGTTGGCCAAGGTGCCGGGATTGCGCGTGCCAGGACGAACTTCCTGTTTCGCGTTCAAGGGCAAAAACGAAGAGGACATCTTTCGTAAAGTCGGCGATCAGCTGCACGTGGGCACGGTGTTGGAAGGAAGCGTGCGCAAAGCCGGCGATAAGTTGCGCGTGACCGCACAGCTCATCAATGTGAGCGACGGTTATCATCTCTGGTCGAAAGATTATGACGGTGACGTAAAGGACATTCTCAACTTTCAGAGCAACGTGGCCAAGCAAGTCGTGCAAGCTTTGCAAGTACAGCTTGGCACCGAAGCGGAGCGCGCATTATCAAAGAAACCGACCGAGAATCCGGAAGCACATCGGCTCTATTTGCTGGGGCGGTACGAGTTCGCCAAGTACACGCAGACCGGCTGGAATAATGCGATCCGTTATTACGAGCAGGCGCTGCGAATTGATCCTGAATTTGCGCTAGCCTACTGCGGACTGGCTGACAACTACGCTTACATGGGAAGCGTGGTGATGCCGGAGAAGGAAGCCATCGCAAAGGAAAAGGAATTTGCAGAAAAGGCGCTGGCCCTCGATCCAGAACTGGCGGAGGCGCACATGTCCTTCGCCCTGACACTCGTCGCTGATTATGATTGGCGGAACGGTCTGAAAGAATTCGATCGCGCGCTCGAACTGAATCCGAATCTGGCATTCGCCTATGAGTTACAAGCCTGGACCGTGAACGGCCTCGGTCGATTCGACGAGGCGATCGCGAAGACCAGGAAAGCGGTCGAACTCGATCCGCTGAACCCGTTTTTTCAAATGAGTTTGAGTTTCTACCAGTATTGGGCACGTAAGTACGACGACGCGATCGCGCAAGCCAGAAAGACGCTGGAAATGGATCCGAATTCAGCGATCAGCCACGTTTTGTTAGGCCTCTCGTTCCTTAAAAAAGGCGACACGGCCGGCGCAATCGCGGAATTGCAAAAACCCAAAACTCCGGATCCCGGTGCGTGGTATCAAGGATTCCTCGGTTACGCTTATGCCATCTCCGGAGATCGCGCGAAAGCCGAGCAGGCC
>JBAQJG010000191.1:0-14834 GCA_049300145.1 Chthoniobacterales bacterium
GACCGGCCGGGGGGAGCGCAGCTACGACATTTATTCGCGACTGCTCAAGGACCGCATCGTTTTTATCGGTACGCCGCTGGACGATCACATCGCGAATTTGGTCATCGCCCAGTTGCTCTTTTTGCAGATGGAGGACTCGAAGAAAGACATCAATATTTATATCAACAGCCCGGGTGGCTCGGTCACGGCAGGTCTGGCGGTTTATGACACGATGCAGTTTCTGACTTGCGACGTGACCACTTACTGTATCGGAATGGCGGCAAGCATGGCGGCGGTTTTGCTTTGCGCGGGAACAAAAGGCAAACGGTTCGCGTTACCCAACTCGGACATCATGATCCATCAGGTATCCGGCGGCGCCCAGGGCGCGGCGAGCGACGTCGAACGGCAGGTGGATTACATGTTCAAGCTCAAGAAGCGCTTGATCAGAATCATCGCCCAACACACCGGCAAAGCTGAGGAGCAGGTGCGGTTGGATTCCGACCGGGACTACTACATGTCGGCGGCCGAGGCCAAGGCTTATGGGCTGGTCGACGAAGTCATCAAATCTCGCAAGGACGTGACATCGCTCGATGGGGCAAAGCCCCCGGCGGGGGGCGCGGAGGCCTCTTCATCGCGCAAGGTCGAGGAATAAAAGCTGCTCTTTTAAACCCGCCGAATATGGCCCGCGCTTCCAATCTCACCATGTGCTCCTTTTGTGGCAAAAGCCACGCCGAGGTGCGCAAGTTAATTGCCGGTCCCGGTGTCTATATTTGCGACAGTTGCATCAACGTCTGCAAAAGCATCCTCGACAAGGAGCTCAATGAAGATGCGCGTCGCCAGTCTTCAAACATCCGCGTGCCCAAACCGGCGGATATCCGCCGGTCCCTCGATCAATACGTGATCGGCCAGGAGATTGCCAAGAAGACGCTCTCGGTCGCGGTCCACAACCATTTCAAGCGCGTTTTGCAGACTTCGACGCCGGCCGATTCGTCTTCCGCCTTTCAGCCCGATCCGTTCGCCGACGTTGAAATTGAGAAGAGCAATATTCTCCTCATCGGGCCCACCGGTTCGGGTAAAACATTACTGGCCAAGACGCTGGCCAAGATTCTCGATGTGCCATTTTGCATCGCCGATGCGACCACCCTCACCGAAGCCGGCTATGTGGGCGAAGATGTTGAAAATATCATCCTGCGCTTGTTGCAGAATGCGGATTACGACGTCAAGCGGGCCGAGATCGGCATCGTTTACATCGACGAAATTGACAAGATCGGTCGCAAGACCGACAACGTGAGCATCACGCGTGACGTTTCCGGCGAAGGCGTTCAGCAAGCGCTTTTGAAAATTCTCGAAGGCAGCACCTGCAATGTTCCGCCGCAAGGTGGCCGGAAACATCCCCACCAGGAATATATCCAGGTCAACACGGAGAAAATTCTCTTCATTTGTGGCGGCGCCTTTATCGGGCTGGATAAAATTGTGCAGAAACGCATTGGCCAAAAAGTGATGGGCTTTGGCAGCCCGACGCTTGAAGTCGAGGAAGCGTTGCGGAAGGAGGCCATCCGGCACGTTGAACCTGAGGACCTGCTCGCTTTCGGAATGATTCCCGAATTCATTGGCCGTTTGCCGGTCGTGAGCTCGCTCGACGCGCTGACCGAAGAAGAAATGGTGGCGATTTTGACCGAGACCAAGAACGCGATGGTGAAGCAATACACGAAGCTCTTCTCGATGGAAGGTGTGCGGTTGACGGTGACAAAGGATGCGCTGCGAGCTCTGGCAGCGCAGGCGGTCACCAAAGGCACCGGCGCCCGCGCCTTACGCGCGATGCTCGAGCGCACCATGCTCGACATCATGTACGACGTGCCCAGCCGCGAAGATATCGCCGAGGTCACGATCAATCGCGCCGTGGTCGAAGGCAAAAAGCTTCCGCTCGTTCGCAAGAAGCAGGACAAAGACGCGGCGTAATCGGGCGGAAAACGTTCAACTTTCAACGTTGAACGTTCGATTATTGTCGATTCAACTTCTGGGTTTGAAGTTGAGCGTTGGACGTTGGACGTTTGCTTGTCGATCTTTCATGCGCACGGCGGTTCTCAACACTGGCACCGAGCTCTTGCTCGGCGACGTTCAAGACGGGCACTTGAGTTTCATCGCGCACGAAATCTTCTCGCTTCGATTGCGCATTGGCGAACAGCGGACCGTTCCGGATGGCGCGGCGATTCGAGATGCGCTCGCCGAATTATTTTCGCGCGCCGAAATTTTGTTTGTGACCGGCGGGCTCGGACCGACCACCGATGATATTACGCGTGATATTGTTGCCGATTTGCTTGGCCTGGAATTGCGGCAAAACGCGGAGCTGTTGGCTTCTCTTCAGCGCAGATTGAAAACGCGCGGTTTCAAATGGACTGCGCGCATTGCGCGTCAGGCCGAGGTTCCCGCGGGCGCGCAAATTCTTCCAAACGAGAGCGGAAGCGCGTCCGGGCTTTATTTTCGTGCCGACGTCAATCCGCGCATTCGGTCGCCGCATCTTTTTCTGCTGCCCGGACCGCCCCGTGAGCTTCAGCCGATGTTTCGCGAGTTCGTTATTCCGATCTTGCGCTCAATTGTGCAAGTTCCACTGTCGATCGAGCGGCGGCTCTACAAAATTGCCGGCGTCGGTGAATCGATTGTCGAGGAGACGATCGGAGAAAAGGTTCTGGCGATTCCCGGAATCGAACTCGGTTACTGTGCGCGGCCGGGAGAAGTCGATGTCCGAATTCTCGGCGAACCGGATGCGGTCGAGCGCGCCGATACAATCGTTCGCAGCGAGCTGGGATTGTCCATCTTTTCCACAAGCGACGAAGCACTCGAGGAGGTGCTAGTGAAGCTGCTCACAGAGCGAAACGAAACGCTTGCGATCGCGGAATCCTGCACCGGCGGGTTGCTTGCCAATCGAATTACGAACGTGCCGCGCGCCTCCAAAGTTTTCGTCGCTGGCTACGTCGTGTACGCAAACGAGGCCAAGATCAATATGCTCGGCGTCGATAAGGATTTGATCGAAAAACACGGCGCGGTGAGCGAGCCGGTGGCGCGCGCAATGACCGAGGGCGCCCGGGCGCGCGCAAGATCGACATATTCGCTTGCCACTACCGGGATCGCTGGTCCAACCGGCGGCTCTGAGGAGAAGCCGGCCGGCACGGTTTACGTCGCGCTCGCTTTCGCGGACCAGGAGGCAATGGTAAAGAGATTTTTTTTTCCGAGCGATCGCGAAACATTTAAACAGCTCACCGCGCAAGCCGCTTTTGAAATGCTGCGCAGGAGGTTGATCGGATGATTGCAGGGCGCTGCGCTGTCGGCGCAGAGTTGATGGGACATTCCAGTTTAATAATCGCCGACGTCGACCGGGGTGCCAACTTTCACGTGGTCGTAGAATAATTTCGCGCCGTCCGACGGCATTCGGATGCAGCCGTGCGAAGCTGGGTAACCCGGTAAAATTCCGATGTGCATGCCCACGCCGTCCTCGGTCAGGCGCATAAACCATTTCATCGCTGCGCCGGTGAAATGGGTCCCGCTGGGCGCGGCATCGATTCGGGCGCTGACACCCGCGCGCACGATGCGGCCGGAGCTATCTACGAAATCCCCGTAAAGGCTGGAGTGATGATTGGGATCTTTCTCGAGCACCTGCAAATGTCCCGTGGGCGAACTGTGCCCGCGCTTGCCGGAGGAAATTGGACTCTCGATTACGATTTGCTCGCCGGTCATGAGATAGGCGCGCTGTTTGGGAATCGAGACGACGACGTGGACGGTATCGGGCGTAACTTGTTTCAGCAATGATTGGTTGATCTTGACCGGCTCTTGCTTGCGAATGAGATCGGAAGCTTTGCGCATGGGTTGCGCGGCAGGGGGCGAAGGCGTTGGACGCCCCGCGCCCACGAGAGCCGCCGTGATAAACAGGGCCATTGCGCAGAGAGATATCGAAAGTCTTACCGCCATAAATTATTGTCGAGTGTAGCTGTTTACGCGATGAATCCAACCTGATAACCACCGCGCCTCGTTCCGTTCGGCAGGAGCGTTTTGCACGCGACGAGTCAAAACGGCGCGCGCAGAGTGCGAGAACTCTTCGGCAGCGCCCCCGGCTCTGTCGGATTGGGTCATGCCTTCGAGCACTTGAAGCAAACCCCAACCTTGACCGCGATACCGTTCCGTGTGCAAGACACCTTCGCCCTTAAAGTTCACATAATCGACGAGCGCGTAACATCCCTGCGGCGTGCTGGCGACGCGCTCGAATTGTCGTCGCACATTTTCGCGATCTGCCAGTCCTACTTCGTCGAGCATTTTCGGCAAAGCGGTCTCGAGCCGGTTGACCATGAACTCCGCCTGAAGATCGACCATATCGGCGAGAAATTGTCGCAGTTGTTTCATCTCGGTCGTTTGCCGGGCCTGAAAAAATTCGGCGCGTGAATTCCACGGGCAGGGAAGTTCACCGGCGCCCAGGAGCAAATTCGGCAATTTCGCGCCTCGACTCGACATGAAACTGATAAGTTTGGGAAAACTTTCTTCGAACGGACCACGTTTACCCTGCGGATACCAAATGAAATGGCCAATGCCAAGCGAGGCGAAATCCTCGCCCTCGTTCCACGCGGTCAGACCTGCGACTGTGCCGTTGCATTCGTTTTGCCAGATCTTTTTTCCGATCCGCAGCGCCTCCGCGTGCGAGAGGGCGACGACAGCAAGAGCTTGCGCCGGCACGGCGGCCACGGCACATACGAACGCAAGAGAGGCGAGACAGTGAAGGCGGCATTTCTGTTTCCTTGACGGGTGAGGTTTATCCATTAGCGTGGCACTTCCCGCGGCGCTCGAATTGAAAGACCGCAGGGAAAAATCCCATTCCTATGAAACGTTTCATGATCATTGCGGCCACGCTCTCCGTTGCTATCACTGCTCCCGGAGAGAACAAACCATCACAGCTTAAAGATTTAAAAGACAAAGTCAGCTACAGCATTGGGCTCGACCTCGGGTTCAATTTCAAAAAACAAAATCTGGAACTCAATCCCGACGCTCTGCTTGCCGGAGTAAAGGATGCCCTGAGCGGAAAACAACCTTTGCTCAGTGAAAGTGAGGTTAAGGACACTATGGCAGCTTTGACAAAACAACTTGAAGAGAAACAGAAGGCCCGTGCCGAGCAGAATGTAAAAGATGGTGAAAAATTCCTCGCCGAGAACAAAACGAAAGAAGGCGTCAAGACCACGGCCAGCGGTCTGCAATACAAGGTCATCAAGGAAGGAACCGGCCCGCAGCCAAAAGCAACTGACTCAGTGGTGGCAAATTATCGAGGAACGCTCATCAATGGAACGGAATTCGACAGTTCCTACAAGCGCGGCCAGCCCGCAACCTTCCCGCTCTCCGGCGTGATCAAAGGATGGACGGAAGCGCTTCAGTTGATGAAAGTGGGATCGAAATATCAGCTCTTCGTTCCCGCGAACCTGGCCTACGGAGATCGGGCAATGGGTCCGGATATCGCCGCAAATTCGACTTTAATTTTTGAAGTCGAACTTGTCGGGATTCAGCCGGCGGAAAGTCCCAGCCCGGCGCCAGGTCTCAACTCATCGCCGTCTCCGAAAGTAAAGTAGCGCCAGCTTCCCTGGCCCGCCGCGGCGGGCGGGTGTAGCCACCAATGTGCGCCCCAATGCGCCGCTGGCGCATGGCTACTTCAAGATGCCTGAGACAAGCATCAGCGCTTGGCCTGTGCCGTTTCCCAGTCGATGCGCGGCGCGTCGCCCCAAAGGTCCTCCAAACTATAGAAGGCGCGTTTGTCTCGGTGAAAGACATGCACCACCACTTGCAGATAATCGAGCACGATCCATTGGCTCGCCGGAAACCCGTCAATTGCCACCGGTCGCGTCGCACGCTCTTTTTTCAGTTCTGTCTCGATTTCACTGGCAATCGCTTTGAGCTGCGGCTCGGACGTCGCCGAGCAGATCACAAAAAAGTCGGTAAACGTCGAAATCCCGCGCAAATCCAGCACGACGATCTCTTCCGCCTTTTTGTTTGAGGCGAGTTCAGCGCAAGTTTTGGCTAAGTTTTCCGCGGTTATTTCTCTGGCTCCCGGTAAAGATTGCGTTGACGAATGATCTCTTCGACTGCCGGCGGTACGAGATAGCGAATCGATCGGCCCGAGGCAATTCTCTTTCTGATCTCCGTGGCCGAGATGTCGATCTTGCGATGCACGACTTGATAAGGGTGATCCCTTTGTGTCCCGGTGCGATCGAGAACGACAAAGCGGACCATCTTTTGCAGCTGTTCGAAGCGATGCCAGCTTGCCAGCCCGGACAGATTGTCTTCGCCGATCAAATAGTAAATCTCCGAGTCAACTTCGCGCCGCCGAATCTCTTCGGTCGTGTCGATTGTGTAAGACGGTGGTGGTCGATGCAGCTCGCACTCATCCACCACCAACCCGGTTTCGCCTTCAATCGCCGCCCGCAGCATCGACAATCGGATTTCCGCGCTGGCGATCGGAGGATCTTTCCCCGGCGAAATCGCAGCCGGAACAAAGATTATTTTTTCCAGCGCCAACCTCTCTCGCGCTTCGCGCGCGAGGATCAAATGCGCATGATGAATGGGATCGAATGTGCCGCCATAGATGCCAATTTTTTTCAAGATGCTCCGGTGAACCCGTTAATAATAAGATATCGCGCGCGCTCGCTGCGGAAACTCGCGATATTGCTTCGCCAGGAGGCGACAATGACTAGGCCGGCGCGCTTGCTCCGCAAAATTGCGTAATCGCTGTGCGCGAGAACATCGATGCCTAGTTGAACTGCCCATTGGCTGCCGCGCAGACCGCGAGCGACACCGCAGCCAGCGCAATATATTTTTTATTTCCCGCTAAAACCATCCAACGTAGCGTCAGATTATGAAGAGTGATTCGCTCAGTCAACTAGCAGGTGGATCGCACTCTCCGAGCGCGATGCCAAATAAAGGTGGATCGAGCAGTCTCTTGTCCGCCAGTCGGACGGACTCGTCCTGTGGCGAGCTCGATGTTAAAAATATGGCGGCGGAGCCGCACTTGATTTCCGTGGTTAAGGCATGAGCACTAATTCGCTCAGCCAATTGATCCTTGGTAGAGATCCCGCACTTGCGGGAGGCCATCCGCAATCAGAACCGCATTTACAGTTATTTTCAAAACACAAGCCGTGAAGACTAATTCTTCGGGTCAATTAATCCTCACCGGCGTCCCCGGCAAAGAGCTCGATGCGAAAAGCGCTGCGCTATTTCGGCGCGTGCAACCGGGAGGCTTCATCCTTTTCGGCCGTAACATCGAGAGCGCGCCGCAACTGCGCAAATTAATCGATGACTTGCGCGACTTGAGCAAGATCGAGCCAATCATCACGATCGATCAGGAAGGTGGCCGCGTCTCGCGATTGCGTTTGATCGGCAATGAGCCACCAAACGCGCAGCAATTGCGCGACAAAGACGATGTCGAGCTTATCCGCCAGCACGGCGACATCACCGGGCGTTTGTTGCGCATTTTCGGTTTCAATCTCGATCTTTGTCCGGTGCTCGACATTTCCTTCGATGACAACGCCGACAATTCATTGCGCGGACGTTGCTACGGCAAAACGGTTGAGCAAGTCGTGTGCAACGCCGGCGCGTTCAACGATGCGATGCGCGAACAAGGAATCGCTAGTTGCGGCAAACATTTCCCTGGCTACTCCGCAGCAAAAAGCGATGCGCATTACGAATTGCCGAAGATCGAGCGCACTCGCGAAGAATTGGATCGAGAAGAGCTCGCCGTTTTCCGGCAGTTCGTCGGTAGGGACGGACCAACGGGTAGTCCGAAAAAAGTCGAAAAGCACGTTTCGAAGCAGCACGTCATCGATAGCATGATGATTTGTCACGGTTGGTACCCATGTTTGGAATCGAAAAAAACTCCTGCCAGTCTGTCGCACCGGATCATCACTAAGTTGCTGCGTGGGGAAATGGGCTTCGATGGTCTGATCATGACCGATGATCTGGATATGGGCGCAATTCTGAACGGTTATGGGCTCGAAGAAACGATTCATCTCGCCATCGCCGCTGGGAATGATCTGGCCATGATATGCCATCGCATTCCGGAAATTGAGAACGTGCACCGCATTCTTTCAAAGCTCCCTTCAGATCAAATCGATCGCGCGCAAGAAAGTGTTGCCCGTTTCAAAAAGAAACTCGCGGCCCCTCACGAATTCTCCGAAGCCGCCTTTCGCAAGATCGACCATGAAATCTGGGACCTCCGGGTCGCCGTCCTCGGCCAAGAACGCGCCGCGCAACGCAGCCCCGAGGACGGCAAACGCTCGCCCGTCGAAACATATTGATTTGACTGTAGCAACGGCTCTGTGAGCCGTTCACGAGCGCGTCATCCCTCAGAGCGACGGCGGCTCTACAAGTCGTTTCATCATCCAATTTGTCGCGGCAGACGTGCCCGCCAATCGGACGGACTCGTCCCCTGATGAGCCGCTGCAAAAACTGCAGACGTTTCGGGGCAATCAATCGCACAATCCAAGCAGCACAGTGAGAACGAAGAAGTGTCAAGATTTGCACACTGACCCCCAATTCCCCCCTGCTCCTCGCTTTGCTCGTTTAGATGCCCGGATTTCTCACCCTGCGACACAATGTGACAGCCAAGCCAATTAATCCGCTCCCCAGCAACACAAAAGTTCCTGGCTCCGGAACGGGCTGAAACCCGATCAGCGTGCGCAGTCCAACGCCATCAGCGCTATTTCCGAAACCCGCCGTGTCCCAGGCTCTGGAGAGAACGGGCCCGGCAGCGCAGCGGGAGAAGGATAGCGCGACGTTTTGTCCGCTAATCAGCAGATCGAAGAGCAGATTGCCCTGCGTCGGATCGTATAGGAAATGGGTGGTGAAGTTGAACACCAGGCTGAAGCTTTCTGATCCTCCGGTAACGTTTTCAGAAAAGGTCGGGTTCGAATAAACGGTTGTAAGCGGGATTGTGAAATTGGAATCGAGGTTTGGAGACAGGCTTCCGACGCCTACCATTGTCGTAGTTAGTCGAAGATCGACGTTGGCCGAGAACAGAGCCGTGTCGCTAGGAGAGAATGCAAGCGACGTGATCTGCACCGGTCCGCTGAACAAGGACGAGGAATAAACCTCCTGATATCGTCCGTTGCCTGAGAGCGATGAAAAGGGGATCGCGTTGAAGGCGGCGTGAGGACCGTTCTGGGCGAGAACGGTGTCTGCTTTTGCCCGATCAAAAGTTGAGACAATCAGCAAAGCTCCGAGGGCAAGACAAACCCAGCGAATATTGAGCGTCTTCATATGGGCCACTGTTTTTTGATTTCGCGATTGATGTCAAGAAAAAATGGCCTGTGGCCTGTCGATGGTAGTGTTGGTCAATTGTCAGGTGGCGATCTGTTGGGATCTGATCTTCAGGGCGTGTTGCCCAAAGCGTGTTTTAATTGGGAGGATCAAGGTTCGTTAGGCGATTTCGAGCAGGAAGACTTCGGTTGATTAAGGCGAGTAGTCAGTAAGCAAAACCGGGTTGCAGTCTCGCCACACGTTGAGGGAAAAAGAGCGCGGCTGCCACGCTGTTTTTGGGATTTTGATGTGCTAACAAGATGCGCACGTTCTGGATGGCCGCGATCAAGTAATCTTGGATTTGCTGACGCCAGAGCCGTCGCCAGCGCGGAATAGTAGAATAGGGGTCAGTGTGCAAATCTTGACATATTTAAATTAGAGGATCGCGCACTGAAAAGCGTGGGCGCAGTTCAAAAAGAAACTTGCCCCGCCTCACGAATTTTCCGAAGCCGCTTTCGCAAGATCGACCATGAAATCTGGGACTTGCGCGTCGCCGTGCTCGGCCCGGAACGAGCCGCCGCCCGCAGCCCCGAGGACGGCAAAGGCTCACCCGTCGAAACATATTGATTGGGCTGTGGCGACGGCTTTATGAGCCGTTCCCGAGCGCGTCATCGCTTTTAGCCACGGCTCTACGAGTGGTTCATCATCCAATTTTGCCTCTCTACGTGAAGTACTGGGAGATCATCGCTGACAAGATCGCTGCATCTGGTTGGACCTGGGGTTACTGCCGCACGGCAACGCGACGGGGCTGGCGTTACATCGTTGACGCGCACTGCGGCGATGGACGCCGATTCATTGTCGAATCTGACCAGCTTTTGACCGCATTCCTCGAATTAGAGGCGACGTTGTTGTGACCAGATTTATGCAAGGGCAACACTGAGCCAACGCGAAACCGAGGTTCTTCGGCTGCTTGGTGATGGCAAAACGACCGCGGAAATTGCGGCGAAGCTAAAGATTTCCCTTAAAACCGTTAATGTGTATTGCGCCCGGCTCAAAAAAAAGCTGGACGCAGCCAAGTTCAACCAACTCTTACGAATCGCGGTTTTGTGGCGTGCGGGCGTTGCTGAAATCGTCGTAAAAAAAGCGTTCTCGGTGAATAAGCAGTCCTGCGTTGGACAAGCTGGCAGGTAGGACAAGTGCGGATGTCCGACCTGTGGCGAAGGAGCGATTTTCTAGTTAAATCCCACTCGCCGCCAATGATCGCGCAATTCCGCAGCGCGCGGAATGGCTCGACTGGACGGTGCCGGTAACGAATCAGCTTAGCGCGCGAACGCGCGCTTCAATTCTGGCAAGTTGCTCGGTGTCCCTTCACCTACATGCTCCGCAGAACAGCGCCTGCTCCTACGTTCTGCCTTTGGATTTGGTCGGCTGGTGTTCGCCATAGGTTGTAACCGGCAAATGTCGCAAGACAGAGAACACCAAGTATAAATGCGATTAGGGCGCCGAGGTTAAGGCGAGCTATGCAGGTGCTTTGAGTTATTTGTTTGGCAACGACAGGCTTTTGGATCTGCAGCGCCTTAATGATGTTGCGCACGTGGGTTGGATTCTCTTCGAGTTTTTCTAGATCGGCGCTGGCGTTTTCAATGGCCTCCTCGCTGGCATTCTGTTCTAAACGCATTGCAAAGATTACGAGGATAATCGCAACGACGAACGAGAGCCAAGCGAAGAACAAAAGAAGCAGCCAGAGTTTTTTCGGGGCGAAGATCGGAACGAAGGAGATGGACAAGAGCAGAGCCCCGGCCGAGAGCGAGATAAGTGTTCGATCTAGTTGGGCGGCGGTTTGCCCAGCGCGGTCGATATTGCGCTCGATGCCTTCGCGGAGTCTGATTATTCCTTTCTCTAAAGCGTCGTTGCTATCGCTCTTATTCGAGTCGCTCATGTGGTTCGATTTCAAGGCTCGAAGAAATAGGGAAATTCGCAACCTCAAAGAGTTCAAACGCTAAAAAGTGTTTGACTCTATGTCATATGAAATCATCGTCGGATGGCTAAACGACCAATCAAAAAAGGGTCGGACGCAGGCCAGAACTTGCGTCACGTTCTTGTCGGGGTCTCTGACAACGAGATCGAGCGAATAGAGCGTTTTATGGTCAACGTGGCGATGCCTGGGACTCCGCGAACCGTGGCGATGAGATTTCTTTTGGTCACGGGTTTGGAGTATTTGGAGGATCAGAAGATCCGGGCTGTCGGTGGCTCTTGATTCGCAGGACGCAGAAGCCGATTCGGTCTGAGAGAACGTTGACGTAATAGAGGCGGCTTTCGGCGGTTTCAGTAAAGGAGGGTTTCGGTGTCTTCTCCGGCGAAGCCGTCTCGCTTTTGAAAGATTAACGGGAAGCTCGCTCGGAGCTGGCGTGGCTTTGAGGAAAACGTGTGCCCGGCTCATGCGGGACGCAGCGATCTGCACATTTTACCCTTTCCGGGTGCCACAAAAATCGACAAAAACTCTGGCCTCGCGAACTCGGAAGCGTTAAACATCAAAGCTAGCTCAAGTGGCGACACTCTGGTCAAAGCTCAAAGAAATAGATCGACGCCTACCGTCGTCTTCCATTGGTACATTGGCCAGTATCCTTTTTTTTCTAATCGCTTTGTCAGTGGCTATCTGGTACCAGAGAAAGCCCCAGCTGAAATATGAAATTCTTAGCCAGTGGCCGGTTTATAGCATTCGCGAAGAAATCCCGGATCTCGAAATCATGTTCAAAGGCGAGAACATTCGTAAAGAGCAGCAAGCGCTTTCGGTCATAACAATCCGCATCTCAAATCCAGGGTCAGCAGCAATAACTCTCAATTCATTCGACCAACGCGATTTACCCGGATTTTCGGTCAGCGATGGCAAAATTATCAAATTGGATCCAATCGAACGCAGCAAAAAACTTGAAAAAACGCTCGAACTTACTCGCACTGCCGACAACGCTTACGTCATCCAACCACTGATTCTCGATACGAATCAGTTTTTCGTCTTAAAATTATTAGTACTCTCCGCTGAATCCTCGCACCCAAAAGTCCAGTGTTCTGGCGATATCGCAGGAGTCGATAAAATCGAGGTCGTTTCCGCCCCATCGACCGAAAAACAACGCTCGTTTCTTTCAGACGCTTTCTACGCCCACTGGATAATCCAAGTGGTCCGAAGTCTCGTCTACACCGCCGCCACACTATTTTTGATTATATTCATTTCCACCACAATCAACGCGATGTTCACGAAGCTCCGGAGAGCTCACCGTCGCCGATTGGTTCGCAAATTCCGCAGCCTTCTCGATCACGATCCAACAAAAAAAGAAAATGCAGTCTTCGATCGTTATATTCAGTCGGGCGAATCAGCTGTAGTCCAGCTCAATCAAAGTTTTGCCGACCGAGCACTGCTAAAACAAACCGTCTTAGAATACTTGACCTCAATCGACCCGGCTAAATCCAAACAGTCCGCCGCCCCGCCTTTAACGACGGACATGTTACCTGAGCATTTTCTCGTTCCATCGCCCGGGCGTTTTATCCCAATGCTACTTGAGCAAAAAATTATCACTGTCCAAGATAATAATGTCACAGTTGATGAACAAACTGTAAAGACTGTGTCCAGCTTCGAGTCCTTCCTCCTAGCAAATGAGCCTGAGAGGATAAAGACCGCTAAAACTCCCTTAGGCTCGGACGTTAATCCCATGGCAGACGTAACGTCCCTGCCCGCGACGAAGAAACCCGAGAATGAATAAGGTATATTCAGTAACTTACGACCTGAAGACTCCGGGCAGAGACTACGATTCGTTATTTGTTGAGCTCAAAAAGTCTTCCAAGTGGTGGCACTACCTCGAATCCACATGGCTAATAGCAACCGAAGAAACACCAGCTAAGGTCTACGAGCGGCTCGTTTCGAAGATAACCAATCAAGATCGATTGTTGATCATTGAGGTCCGTAATCATGCTCAAGGATGGCTGCCCAAAGACGCGTGGGTTTGGATTAATCAGAATGTCCAACCGTGACAGGGACACGAGAACACCTTTTTGGCATTGCCCAAAGAAGGTGTAGCCAAAAATCTAGGCGGGAACAGCGTTGCAAGATTTCGAGCTCCCGCTCGATTTCGTTGCCGCGAGCCATCAATACCGCTCGAAGTCCTGCGGCGCCACGATCTCTGTTCGAGCGTTGCCGTTGACGACAGGCTGTAATATAACCTCGAAGCGAAGGAACGGGCAAGTGACGTCTCGATTCGCTGATTTCATCAATCGCAAAATCCAAGCCGCAAAGAGAGAAAGAGAATGTGTCAAGATTTGCACACTGACCCCCAATTTCCCCACCCTGCCATGCGTGCACGACCTGCAACTATTGTCATTACCGCCATGATCAAGGCGGCGCGTGCAGCGTGTGCGCGGGTCATCACATCCAAAAGCCCTCAGCTAGGCCCTCAGCTAAGAAGGGTCACACATCCAAGGTCAGAGCGATGATCGCTCGGCGATAACCTCCGACATTCGGTAAGGCATCAGGGACTGGTCTGAGCCATGTTTGGCGTCGCGAGAGTCTTAAGGGTTTATCGAACCAGTAACTGCTGAGCCGGTTGGTGTGCCTTTGAAATGAACCTCGACATTCGCGACGCAGTTCGCGGTGGTGATCGTCACCTGATCGACGAATGGCTCGATCACCTGTGTCCCGCCGCCTTCGCCACTAAAATACCGTACCTCAGCAGTAACTAGTGTGCTTCCGACCGGGCTGTACGAGATGTCGTAGGTAACTGAGCCAATGTGTGAAGCGATCTCCTGCCAATCACCCCAGAGCATTGGAGGCGCGTATGCGTTAAACTGGCTCATACGTTGTGGAAGAGCAAAGGTACCTAATGGTGGCGCGGCACCGTAGCCTTCGTGCCCAGCGAAATGCGCTAGGCACTCATTTGTTCTTCAACGTTGACAAGTCGTTGTTCAATTCTTCCTGCAGTTGCGCTTTCAACGTGTTAATTACGTCCTTGGTCGAAGGTGGCGGTCCAGTTTCGGGTGTCTTGTCTGTTCTAACCTTCACGAAGTCGTGATATTGCGGAAACTCGGATTGTGTAACCGTGTAGGAGGCTGTGACTTGGTTAGCAATAATCGCATTGAATTCCCGCGTCTGAGTTTCCGACCAATTAGCCGTCCTGAGTGTTGACATCTGAAATGTATCGGCGTTCGAGCTATCTTTCCAAGCTATCCCTTTGATAAGAAATGTTGCGATTGCGACATATGGATTTCCAGTTGATGCGCCGGCAGCAGCCCCCGCCGCGGCCGCATCTCCGGTATCCTGTCCGCCCCCAGTGCTGGTACTTCCAGCCAGTTGTGAAAGAGCGGCTAGCGCTTGGTCGGCCAAGTTGTCGTTACCTTTGCTCGTCATGAGCGAGGTCAAATATTCGGCATACTTGCGGTGAGCTTCCGCAGCAGCCGTTTCATGGTTTTTTTCAGCCTCCGCGGCCGCCGTGACATGATCATTTATAATCTTTCGAACATCGTCGATAGTTGCCGGCCGGTTAGGAAAAATGAAGTTCATCGCGGCATCTCGAATTGCGGGATCCGTTAAATCTCTTTGGGAAATAAAGATG
>JBAQJG010000192.1:0-1507 GCA_049300145.1 Chthoniobacterales bacterium
TGGTATTCCTTTCGGGACAAGGCGATGGGCCGGAAGGGCCGGGCGAGAATTTCAGACCGCCCCGTTCGACCGCGCCGGCACCGGTCATACGCGATCCGGGCAGGCATAGCGGCTGATCGCCCCCTCCCTCGCGCCCCTTGCCTGGCACCCGAACCTCGACCACGGCTGAGCAACGGTGCCGCTCGACGGATATCGAAAGCCTGGATTCGGCGCGGCACATGATCGCAGCGCGCACGCTCGCGGCCGGGACACAACCGGGACACAGGTTTTCGGCAGGGTGACGCAAGTTATTGGAAAGATTGGCGTCCCCAAGGGGATTCGAACCCCTGTTACCGCCGTGAAAGGGCGATGTCCTAGGCCTCTAGACGATGGGGACATAGCGGCCGCTCGGCAGGGATCTAGAGCGGCGGGCGAGAAATTGCAACCGGCGCGCTCCCCCTCGCCTGCCTAACCTTTCGGCATCACGTCGAGGCGGACCACCACGCCTTCGAGCTCCGGCCGCGGCGCCGGGTATTGCCGCATAACCAGCGGGTCGTGCCCGGGGATGATGTGATGCGGGCTCGGCGCATGGGCGTGCAAGGTGTCGTAGGCGTCGAGCATGTCACCGATGTTGAACGCCGCTGTGAAGGGCCGGCCCGTCTCCATGTTCTCGCAATAATGGGTGACGTCGGAAGCCAGCACGACCCAGCCGCGGCTGGTATGGACGCGGACGAACTGCATGCCCGGCGTATGCCCGCCGACCGGATGCAAGGTGATGCCTGGAGACAGCTCTGCGGGGCCGTCATAGAGTTTGATGCGCTGCGCAAAATTGAGCCGCACGATCCCGACCACGTCCTCGACCTCGAAAGAGCGGGCGAGAAACGGATGGCGCATGTGCCGGCCGGTCGTGTAATGCAGTTCCGCCTCTTGCAGATGGAACTGCGCGTTGGGGAGGCGGTGGAAATTGCCGACATGGTCGTAATGCATGTGCGTCAGCACGACCTCCCTGACGGCATTGCGATCGACGCCCACCAGCGACAGCGCCTCGATCGGGCAGCGCAGAAACCGCGGCTTGCGCGCCGCGGCGACCTCGGCGTTAAAGCCGGTGTCGATGACAACGGTATGATGCGGCGCGATTGCGACCCACACGAAATAGTCCATCGGCATCGGGCCGTCGTGCGGGTCGCCGCCGATAAAATGGTCGGAACGCCGGGCATCGCGCTCGGCGTAGCGGATCGCGTAAAGCTCGTATTCGGGGAGATGGGTATCCATGGCGACCTCGGGGAACGATCTCGGGATTGCGCAAGCGCAGCGGCGATGCGAGCCTGTATCTGCCGCTGCTTATAACCGACGCCAGGAACCCCCGCCATGACCGAAGCTTCCCAAGAATCCTATCTGGGCCCGTACCGCGTCGAAGCCTTCAACGCGTCGAAAGAATCCGAGAACAAGATCCACGACGATGCGGTAGCCCAGCGGTTCGGGTTCAGAGGCGGCC
This sequence comes from Chthoniobacterales bacterium, assembly GCA_049300145.1. Taxonomy (GTDB): domain Bacteria; phylum Verrucomicrobiota; class Verrucomicrobiia; order Chthoniobacterales; family UBA10450; genus AV133. The sequence continues at coordinate 1,475 of JBAQJG010000192.1, forward strand.
TCGTGCCGGGCGTCGATGTCTACGCCTATATGA
>JBAQJG010000193.1:0-6235 GCA_049300145.1 Chthoniobacterales bacterium
AAAAACGAAAACCGAAGTGGACTATGTAATCTTCTCGGCTTCTTGCGCCGCTAGAGAACGCGCGACGTTTTACCGATGGGCGATTGATCGACCTATTAAACCGCCTCGATTCCTTCCGCGCCGGAAATTTGTTGTAGCGGCACTCTATGAGCGTCGTATTTATTCTTCCGACGGTCACAGACCGCCGCTACAGATGGCAGGAGAACATCGTGCATCAAGGTCGACTTCCCCGATCCGTTTCACATAATCAATAGCTCCCTGTGCTCTCGACTTCGAACGAAAGTGGAGGTCGCGGCGGTGGAAGACGGCCGTCTCGGCTGTTATGGCAGGCAGCCGTCCCGGCTGCAAAAGGTAAACGACAGGCCGGAGGCCTGTCTGCCGTGACAGTCGAGACGCCTATCTTCCGATTGTCCGCGTCTCTCGCACCGGAATTTTGAAATGTTCAATCAATTCTTTGATTTCGTGAACGAAGTTGGCGGCGCCGGCGCCGTTGACGACGCGATGGTCGAAGGTGAGCGAGAGAGTGATGACTTCGGCGGTTTCGTTTTTCTTCTTGCCGTTCGTAATCATTTCGCAGTGTGCGCTGCCGATAAAGAGTGTGCCGACTGACGGAGGAACTACGATGGGCGCGCCGGCCCGCACGCCGAACCCGCCGAGACTTGTCATGACAACCGGCGCGTTCATCGCATCAACGCGGCCGCCGCGTGTTGCATCCACAGTCGCATTGTAAATCTTAACGAACTCCAGCCAGTTTTTTTTGTTGGCATCGACAACCACCGCCGTGGCCAGCCGGTCGCCACCCAATGCGACGGCAATGCCGAGATCGAAGTCGTCGTTCTCAACGATGCGATCGTCTTCCAGAATCAAACGACGGAATGGCGCGTGTTTCTCCATCGCGCGGACGACCGACCACGCAATCATGACAGAAGGCGAGGGGGCATTCTTGCCGTTTTTCTTTTTTGCGATGTCGCGTGCTATACGAACTGCGTCCCAACGCGCATCGATTTGCAAGTTGGCGGGAATCACGCGGCTTAATTTGCGTGTGATCGTGGGCGAGAGTGCCGGCTCGATACTGTGGGGGCGGGTCGGCCGCCCGCGGTCGCGAAGGTCAGCAGCCGACACGGGTGCCTCTACAGTTTTTTCTTTTCCGTCAGGAGACGCATTCGCCGCCGTTTGCATTTGATCCTCTCGCGAAGGCGCGCCGGTCAGAATGGTGCCGAGCTCCTGGCCGATCTCGACGGTGTCGCCAATTCTTGTTTTCCATTCGCCCATCACTCCTGCGAAGGAAGACTCAATCGGATAAACTGCCTTGTCGGTTTCGACTTCGCACAGTGGATCGTCGAGCGCGATAGGATCCCCCGGTTTTTTCAGCAACGACACGATTTTTGCGTTGCGAATCCCTTCGCCCATAATCGGTACGGTGATGCTTTGCACGCGTTGGTTGCTCATGTCTATCCTCGCTCTAGCCGGGATCGCGGATCCCGGCCCCGCGGATTCTACAGTGGCTTCTGCCCCGCCGCGATCACCGATCGCGGTTACAACAGCGCGTTCAGATTTCGTTGCAACCGAATGCCGAATGGCGGCGATGATACGTTCCACATCTGGCAACGCGGCATATTCGTAGATCGGATTATAACCGATCGCGACGTTGCCTTTGCTAAGAAGAATCGGCGGGCTGATCATCGTGCTCCAAAGCTTGGCATTTCCAGCGAGATGCGAGATGATCATCTGACCGACGCTGCAGTTTTCCGTGTCTTCCTGCACGACGACGAGCCGCCGCGTTTTTCGCACGGACTCTTCGACGGCTGCTTTATCCCAGGGCACGATAGAACGCAGGTCGAGCAACTCAACGCTCGCTTCATCGTCAATCTTTGCGATCGCTTCGAGAGATTTCTCGATCGCGTTGCCCCACGCCACCAATGTGACGTCGGATCCATCGGTGCGTTTGCGCGCCTGACCGAATGGGACCGCGCGGATTGGCTCCGCGGATTCGTGTTCCGCCCAAAGCAGATGCTTGGGAATCAAAAAAATGATCGGGTCCTCACCGTGCATGGCAGTCCAAAGCAAGCCGGCGGCATCCTCCGGTGTGCTCGGAATGACCACGCTCAGGCCGGGATAATGCGCAAACGCGGATTCGTTGGCTTGGCTGTGCCACAAGCTTCCGCCGGGCAGATACGCTCCGTACGGCGCATAGAACACGGCGGGACATTTCCAGTTGCCAAACGATCGCCAGCGCAATGTCGAGATGTTGGTCACCAGTTGATTGAAACCCGGATAGATGAAATCGATAAATTGGAGCTCGAATACCGGTCGCTTGCCGTAGGAAGCGAGGCCGCAGGCGACACCGAGAATTGTCGACTCTGCCAGCGGCGAATTGAAAACCTGCTTCGGAAAATCGGTGGAAAGTTTTTGCGTCAGACGGAACACGCCCCCTTTTGGATCTTCTACGTCTTCACCAAAAATGATCCGCCGCGGATCTTCTTCGAGTCCCGCCCGCAAGGTTTTGTTTACGGTATCGCCGATTCGATATTTGCCTGGCGGCAAAATTTCGTCGTCGAGTTTTGGCGGCGAAGCGGTGACGTTTACTTGCAATTCGTTAGGCGACGGGTCTTCCGCTTTTTCCGCGTCACGGTACTCCTGCCGGATGCGCTCCTTAACTTCATTGTCGACCCTTGCGAATTCTTCGGCGCTAAGAACACCCTCTGCGATCAACTGATCTTTCCAGCACTTTAACGGATCGTATTTCTCCAGCTCCCGTAACTCTTCGGCGCGTCGGTAAAGTTTTTGGTCATCCGAGCTGGTGTGGCTGGAAAGTCGCTCCATTTTTATCCAGAAAAAAACCGGACCGTTGCCCGCGCGGATTTTGTCGATTGCCTCCTCCGCCGAGTCGTAAACCTTCTGCACATCGTGGCCTTCGATTTGACGCCAGTCGTTAGGCTGAAGCGCATCGAGCGCGAGAGGATTCGTATCGCGAGTATAGCTGCTGATGCCGTAGGCGTTGTCCTCAACGACAAAAAGCACCGGCAGTTTTTTCTCTTTGGCAAAGCAGATTGCTTCAAAAAAATCACCCTGGCGCGTGGCGGCGTCGCCAACCGTAGTGACGACAAGATTTTTCTTGCCATCGAGTTTAATCCCCCAGGCGATGCCGCATGCGGGAAGAAGTTGCGAGCCGGTCGGCGTCGGCACGCTCCAGATGTGATGCGCGGCGTCGCTGTAATGCGACGGCATCTGACGCCCACGGCTCCCGGTATTGCGCTTGGCAAAGTACTCGAGGGCCAGCTCACGCGTGCTCATGCCGCGGCCGAGCACGAGACCCCGATCGCGATAGTAAGGAACGACATAATCGTCCGGCCCCAATAAAATCGCGATGGCGGCGAGCGCTTCGTGTCCCATTCCCGACACGTGGAAGTGGCCCTTGCCCTGGCGATTCAAATTCTGCTCGCGCAGATCAGCGTGCCGGCTATCCAAAATCGTCTTGAGTAGGCGAAGCTTATCTTCCTTGCTTAGCGCAGGCATAATTTATCGATCTTGCTTTTAATCCGAGGCCGCGTGTGGATAACGGAAAACAAGAGCAGATTCTTTGCAACGCTTTTCGGCGAAAGAAGAGGCATGAAGACAGATCATGATCAGGGCAGGGGAGTGATTGAACATTATCGTGAATTTCTTCCGATTTCTGATTCGACGCCGGTGGTTTCGTTAGGCGAGGGGGATACGCCGCTGGTCTATTCTGCAAAGTTGAGCGCGCGAGTTGGTCGTGGCTGCAAGGTCTTTGTCAAAAACGAAGGCCTCCATCCAACTGGCTCATTTAAGGATCGAGGGATGACGGTGGCCGTCTCGAAAGCGCTCGAAGGTAAAGCGCGTGCGTTGATTTGTGCGTCAACCGGAAACACCTCGGCATCTGCGGCGGCCTACGCGGCGCGGGCGGGAATCCCGTGCGTGGTGATCTTGCCGGCGGGAAAAATTGCGAGCGGAAAATTGGTCCAGGCGTTTGCTTGCGGAGCGAAAATCGTCCCAATCAAGGGAAACTTTGATGATGCACTGCGCATTGTTCGCGAACTCGGTGAACGAAGTGATTTTGCAGTTGTTAACTCGATCAATCCCAGTCGCATTGCCGGACAGAAGACGGCAGCATTTGAGATTGTCGACGCACTAGGCGATGCGCCGGATTTTCAGTTGTTGCCGCTGGGAAATGCCGGAAACATGACCGCGTATTGGGCTGGGTATCGCGAATATCGCGCGCGCGGGAGATCGACGAAGTTGCCGGCAATGATCGGTTTTCAAGCCGCCGGAGCGGCACCGATTTTTCACGGCAAAATCATCGAGGAGCCGGAGACGATGGCTTCGGCCATTCGCATCGGCAATCCCGCGAGCTGGAAACAAGCGCGGGTCGCGATCGACGAATCAAGTGGAGCCGTCGATGTTGTCTCAGACGAAGAGATTGTCGATGCGCAAATGTGGCTGGCGCAGAACGAAGGACTGTTCGTCGAGCCGGCCAGCGCCGCGGCGATTGCCGGATTGTTCAAATGCTGCGACTCGAAAGCAGCAGCGTGTCCATTTCAGAAAATCCCGGAGGCTAGCTGGATCGTTTGCACCGTTACCGGACATGGTTTGAAAGATCCGGATGTGATCATGAGACAGATGGAAGATTTGAAGCCAGTCGATGCAAACGGTAGGGACGTGCTGCACGCGATCGGCTTGTGATTTGCAACTTCAGTTGACAGCAGCGTGAGTTGAGTGAAAACGATTCGGCTTTGTGTCTCATCTATTTGCGCCTAACGGCGGCGTATTTTCGCGATGCGACTGATTGTTCAAAAATACGGCGGCACTTCGGTCGGAAGTCCTGAGCGAATCCGCAACGTGGCGCGACGGCTCATAGAAACGCAGCGCGAAGGTTGCAGCGTCGTCGCGGTGATTTCCGCGATGGCGGGAGTGACGGACGACTTGATCAAGCTGGCGAATGAAATGTCGCCCGATCCCACAAAACGCGAGCTCGATATTTTACTCGCAACCGGCGAACACGCAGTCAGTGCGCTGACCGCTATGGCCGTGAACGCCCTCGGCGCGAAAGCCATTTCCCTCACTGGCGCGGAGGCCGGCATCCTGACCGATCCCATCCATACCAAAGCGAGGATCGCAAACATCAGCCCAAAACAAATCCAGGAACTCTTGGCTGAAGATTACATTGTGATTGTCGCCGGCTTCCAAGGACAATCAGCCGAGGGCGAAACGACCACGCTCGGCCGCGGCGGTTCCGACCTGACCGCGATCGCCCTGGCAGGCGCGCTCAATGCGGACGCGTGCCAAATCTTCACCGATGTCGAGGGCGTTTTTACTTGCGACCCGCGCGTCGTGACTGATGCAAAGAAACTCGACGAGGTCGCCTATGACGAGTTGCTCGAGATGGCCAGTGCCGGGTCGAAGGTGATGCAGTCGCGCGCGGTAGAATTTGCAAAAAAATTCGGGGTTGAATTCGAAGTCCGGTCGAGTCTTAGAACGACCACCGGAACAATCACGAAAGAAGCGACACCCGGCATGGAAGACGTCGTAATTCGCGCCGTCAGCCTCGATCGGCACCAGGCAAAACTCACGATCGCAGGAGTGCGGGACGAACCGGGCGTTGCCGGGCGGATCTTTTCGAATATTGCCGCTGCCCACATTATCGTGGACATGATTGTGCAAAATGCGTCGATCGGCGGAACGACCGACATTTCATTCACGATTCATGAGGATGAATTGGAGGACGCACGAAAAATCTTGATGCCGGTCGTGAGCGAAGTCGGTGCGAAACGTTTGAACACGGTCAGCGGCGTCGCGAAACTGAGCGTCGTCGGGATCGGCATGCGATCACATTCCGGAGTGGCCGCGCGTTTGTTCGAATGCCTGGGTCGGCACGGAATCAACATCCAGTTGGTCTCCACCTCCGAGATCAAAATCGCAGTCGTGATTAACGAAGACGATGTCGAACGTGCGGCGCAATTAACGCACGAGGAATTTGGGCTGGCCACCTTGAAGCCTGCACCCATCCTGACGCAGCCGCCTGGCTGATCAGTTACGGGTTGCGTATCGGATCGACGTAAAACTCCGGCGTGCCTTCGATCCGCATCTTGTAGCCAAATACTGTGTGGCTGACAACCGCGCCGGGATGATCGGTAACAGTGGGCCGGAAGCGATCCTCGACATTGGCCTGTCTCCAGGCGGTGCCGTCTTCCAGTTTGATCACGGTTCGACCCTTCAA
>JBAQJG010000194.1:0-4040 GCA_049300145.1 Chthoniobacterales bacterium
GACTTTGCATCCGGTGAAGCGATTGTGGGACAAATGATCCGCAAATTCATTCGAGCCGTGGGTCTGAAAATCGCGCAGACAATTGGCACGCCGATAAAAGACTTTCCCTCCGGCCGATCACTCGGCCGAGCTTTAGTCATCCCTTGGCGCGGGAAAATTCACGTTATCGGACTCAAAGCGGCTGCGCGTCCGATGTTTCAGCCGCAGAAACGGCTGACCTATTGGAAGCAAGAGATTGTTTTCACTGAGCATTCGCCGCCTGATTTTCCGAATATCAGAAAGAGTGAACCCAAGCCCGACCAAAATTACTGACGGCTAGGGCGTACTCTTCGAGAGCGTTGCACCTTCGAGCAATGCTCCTCCGTTCGGACGTTGAAGTTTTGGCACGAGTTTCCCAATAAAATCTTTAATCATCGCGTCGGTTTCCTCTTCGGTGCGCTCCGGCCGGGCGATACCTTGAGTGACGGTGGCCGCGACGGTCACATACGCCCATCGCTGATTGTAGCCGCCCACTATGCGATCGCGCAGGTCGAGCATCGTCCGAGTCAAGTGCGATGGCGTAGTCTGATTGTAGCCAACGAACCAATAGTAAGTGAGATTCGGGAGTAGAAACCGCTGATTATCTTTCGCTCTGATCTCACGCACGTTCGACAGCCGCGTCGTTTTCAGTGGAACGGAATTTGGCACCGTAATCACGCGCTGCGATGTATTGAGCAGACTCCAGCCTTGAGCCGGCAGGCAGCGTTCCGGACGGTGAATGCTCGTGGTCATGTCGTCCCCCGAGAGGACGATCGAGACAACAATCGCATCGCCTTCTGGACTCGTGTAAATCTTGCGTGCGAATTGCGTGTCTTTCGCCAGCACTTCGAGTTCTCTTTGCGTTACGGCTGCGTCATCTCCGATCCAGTCGCCGACCCATATCGGCAACTTCAGCGAAATTCCCGCTGGCTTGGTCTTCGGCGCTTGGGGCAAAAGAAAGACCGTGCTTAGTCCAGCAACAAGGAGCAACTCGACGGAAAAGAGTCGTTTAGTAATCATATGAAACCGATTCCTTCGCCGCGATCGCACCCTTACCGCCTTGGCCGGTGATGTTGAGCAGTTTCCCGAAGAGCAGCATGGCCCCGATGGCAAAGGGAAATGACAGATAGCCGGAAATCACATGATAAGGGCCGCCGGCCAAATCTTGCCCGAAAAGGCGCGCTGCTACCATAATCGAAACGAGCCGGCCCGTATTACCAATGATCGCAAAGAGGAGGGCAGCGGCGAAAATCGCCAGTTTCTTCCACAGCCGATTCTGCGAGAGGTGCCCGTACACCGCGGACAGCATCGCAATGGCCATGAGCGAACGGATTCCACTGCAACCTTCATCGATCTGAAAATGAAACGCTTCGTTGGCCGCATTGACGCTCGTGCCGACCGTGTAAACGGCGAGTCCGAAAAAATTGCAAATCGCGCTCGCTGCGCCGGTCTCGATAAACTGGAGTTTGGTCGTAGCCTGGGTCAGAAAATTCAACGGCACCATGAAAAGCAAGAAGGCGATCGGAAAGAGAAGGATGCGCGCGACATGTCTTCCCCAGACGTAAAGAACGACGCCGAAAAGCAGGAACGGTAGCGCGGTAAGGGCCAGTCGCCCTTGCAAGGTCCGAGCCCCGGCGATGAAGAGGAACAGTCCCAGTCCAATGAACAACCATCCCCAGCGGGAGCAGCCGATCGGCGCGACTCTCAGTTTGTCCCGCGCGTACCAAACCAGAAAGACCGCGATGAGCGGGATAATTTTGGCGTGCTCGTAGTTGGTTTCAGGATTCCACGCCTGCCACGCCCAAATCCAGGTTGAAAGGTTTCCGTTCGTGAACAGTTTCACGAAACCGAAAAAATAAATTAGCGTCGCAGCGATCGTGAGGAGCAGCAGCGCCGCGATCGGATCGCGCTTCGCCCAATCGCCTGTGGTCTGGAACCAGTTCACCGGCGATTTTGAATTACTCACCGGATCAGCGACGATATTCTCACCCATTTTGAGGACCCTACCACAAAACCTGCCCGGAAAGCTAGCGCGGCGTCGGCGCGAGTCTCGGTGATTGAACCCGTGATGCGGGCGCCATTTGGTCGTAGATCCAACGATACGTTTGCTCGAGCCCATCACGCAAACGCGTGGAAGGCTCCCAGTTAAAAAGTTTGCGAATCAGGGTATTGTCACTGTTGCGTCCATTAACGCCTTTCGGCGCCGCCAGATTGTAACGCCGTTTCAATTTCACGCCGGCGATTTCTTCCGCAAGATCCACAAGTTGATCGATCGTGACCAGCTCGCTGCTCCCAAGATTGAGCGGCTCGGCATAATCACCATTCATGATCATTTGCGTCCCCTTCACGCAGTCACCAATCCACTGAAAACTGCGCGTCTGTTTTCCATCGCCCCAAATCTCGATCTCGTTGCTGCCCGAAAGTTTTGCCGCAATCACTTTCCGGCAAATTGCCGCCGGCGCTTTTTCCCGGCCACCATCGTAAGTGCCGTTCGGGCCGTAAACATTGTGATAGCGAGCCACTCGGGTGGTTAGGCCAAAGTCTTCCCGGAAATGGCGGCACATCCGCTCGCTGAACAGTTTCTCCCAACCGTAGCCGTCTTCGGGCATCGCCGGGTAAGCATCTTCCTCCTTGAGCGCGGTCACATTCGGATCGATTTGCTTCTCCGCCGCGTAAACACACGCCGACGATGCGTAAAAGTAACGATCCACTCCGGCATTCTTCGCGGCCATGGCCAGGTGCGTGTTTATCAACACGCTCAACATGCAAAGCGCTTTATTGTTTTCGATGAAACCCATGCCGCCCATATCCGCGGCGAGATTATAAACAAGATCGACATCGGCGACAGCGCGCTCACAATTTTCCTTTTCTTGCAGGTCGAGCTGCAAATTTTCCGCTTCGGGAAAAAGCTGATACCACTCCTGCAAAGGTTTCACATCCACTGCACGAACTTCCCTGCCTTGGCGAAGCAAATCGCCGACGAGATGCCCGCCAATAAAACCGCCCGCGCCGCAAACCAAGGTTTTTTCCGAAGCCATTCCGGGTAAAGAAGCTTAAAGTGCGCGAGGCGTCTCAGGTAGCAAGTAGTTTCGCAGGCCGAGCAGTTGTGCCCCGGCGCGCAGCATGAACAACGGATTACTCAAGAGGTAACGTTTCCACAGACGTTTTGGCTCCTGCGCGAGGCGAAAAAACCATTCCAGGCCAGCGCTTTGCATCCAGCGCGGCGCTTGGCGTACGCGCCCCGTCAATAAATCGAACGCAGCGCCGACGCCGATGAAAATCTTCGCTTCCGGCAAAATCGACATGTGCTGCGCCATAAAGTGCTCCTGCTTCGGCGTGCTCAATCCCACCCAGAAGAAATCGGGGCGCGCGGCGCGAACGCGCTGTTGAAGGTCAGAGACTTCAATATCACTTAAGGGTCGAAACGGCGGCGTATATGTCCCGACGATCTTCAAACCCCGGAAACGCACTTCAAGTTCTTGTTTGAGCCCTTCGGCGACTCCCGGCACGCCGCCATACAAAAAATGCGAGAATCCGCACGCGACCGAGTGTTGGCACAGATTTAACATCAAATCGGGACCGTAAACGCGTCGAATCGACCGTTGTCCCTGCAATCGACCCATCCAAACCATCGGCATGCCATCAGGCGTCACCAGCAGCGCACGATTAAAAATCTCGCGCAATTGCGGGTCCTTCTGCGCTTCGCTGACTCCATGCACACCCGTGACTGTAACGTAACCGCGGCAACCCTTGCGCACAGCGCCGAACAAGAACTCCCGGGCCCGATCTTGGTCGAGCACGCTAATGCCAACGCCGAGCACGTTTACTCTTTCGATTTCCATCCGGTCGGCGTGAATCTTATCACAACAGCATTAACCACGAATAGACACCAATAGACACGAATTCATAAGACGATGAGCTTACTCTCATTCGTGTCGATTCGTGGTAGTCTTTCGCCGTCTCCTACAGAATCGCATTGCAAGCAATCCGCGATATGCGCTGCCTGTCCCGCCGTGGTGGGT
>JBAQJG010000195.1:0-2293 GCA_049300145.1 Chthoniobacterales bacterium
ATCGCGTCTCTCCGAGTAGAGGAGCCCCGATAGGCTGTAGGTGTTCCTTGGCTGTGTCCGCCGTTTCCAGCTTCGTGCCCGTGTAGGTCCACCATGGCACTGCCGGGATATCTCCTCCCTCACAGACCCCACCGTGCAGATTTCCCGCAGCGGGTTCCTCAAGCAGGACTCTCCGGTTACGTCCAGACATGGCGAATCCGAGGTGGCAGCAACGGATGACGTCGTAGAAGCTCGGTGTATCGCTCCCACGTCATCCGGTTTCCGCGCGTGCGACGATTTAGCCACTTCCGCCAGATCCTTACAACGCCCCGATAGAACTTCAGAAGGCTCTGAGAGTTTGTCGGGCGGCCGTAGTACTGGTAGTGGCCTCGGAGCTTGGCGTTGAGGGTCTTCTGTTGCTCGTCCACCGGTGCATGTCGGTGCTCCTGGCACCATTCGGCGATCGCCGTGAGGCTCCTGCGAAGCCACTTGCGCATCGTCCGCACATGCACTGTGAACTTCCCTCTCCGGCTGCGTGCGCAAATGTGCGTCAAACCGAGAAAGTCGAAGGTGCCGGGTTTCTTCTTGCCCTGCCTCTTCGCGCGCTCCTCGGCGTAACGCCCAAATTCCAGCAGCCGCGTCTTCTCCGGGTGAAGTGTCAAACCGTATTTTGCGAACCGCTTCGATAAGACATGCTTCACTTTCTCCGCGTCTTCCCTGTAGTGGAAGCAAAGTATGGCATCATCGGCAAAACGGATCTCGTGGGCTTCACCCCTAAGTCGGGGCTTCACCACGTCCTCGAACCATTCGTCCAGCACGTAGTGCAGGTAGATGTTGGCCAGGAGCGGACTAATCGTCTGTCCTTGCCCCGTCCCCTTGTTACTCACGAGAAACTGTCCTTGATCAATGACTCCTACCTGGATCCACTTCCGTATCAAGCGAAGCACGCTGCTATCGCTGACGCGTTTCTCGATCATCTCCATGAGTTGCTCTCTCACGATCGAATCAAAGTAGGCGGTGATGTCTAACTCCAGGATCCATCCCGTGGAGCGGGTGCAGATGACTCGCTTCACTTCGTCCAGTGCCTGGTGCTGCCCTCGTCCGGGTCGGAACCCGTAGGAGCAATCGAGAAAATCCTGCTCATAGATGGCGTTCAGTACTTCCACCATCGCCTTCTGCACGATCTTGTCCTCCAGAGCGGGAATCGAGATCGGTCTCTGCTTCCCGTTTTCCTTCGGTATGTAGACCCTGCGGAGCGGTTGGGCTTGGTACTTCCCGTCTCTGAGCCTCTGATAAAGCTCTTGGATCTTTCTCTCGGCGTACTCTTGGTACTCGTGATACGTGACGCCGTCCACCCCTGCGCTGGCTTCCTTTCGTAGACTTCGAAATGCCGCGTACAACGCCTCGGGCGTGATCAAGTGAGCGATCGAGAAAAACTGTCGCTTCGGCTCCTCCTTGGCTAGTTCAGTTAGTCTGTCGAGTTTTGTGGACATAGCAGTGCGAGTTCTGAGTCTCGCCTATGTTTCCTTCGGCAGATACGTCCGCTTGTTCCCCCCTTCCCTCCAGTGGGTACCGTGGCCGCTCCTTGCGGAAGCCCTGCGGTTCCCCACCTTCACAGGTACTACGGGGTCGTAAGACTGCTCGTCCATCTTTCCCGGTCGCCTTCGGTCTCCCTTGGCGATCGGTACCTCCCATGGTGAGGAGGAGATGGGGGAGCTCTCCTGGGTTCCTGGGAAATCCCTTTGGAAGCATGCCCCGAGCTAGGGACTCCGGCGACCCCGGCGCGACCTCGCATTATCGGTCGTCCGAGTGCTGCCTTCCGCCTTGTTAACGGCGTCGGCATCGCAACCAGCCGAGTTTTCGGAGCTGAATCTTCACGGCCTGCTTCCTTGCTGTGTACGCTTCACACCCACCAGTCGCCCGGTGAATGGCAACACTCACTTCCGGCCTGCCTGCTCGACTGTGACCGGGCGGGACTTACACCCGCTGGATTCCAACAAGAAGTTTCACCGTTTCATCTTCGGTTCCTCCTCTTCCAGACTTTTCCCAGCGCGATAACAATGTCGGCGGTGTCGAGCGCTTTTCGAGCATACTGTGACGTGCACTCGGCGAAGAGCGCCATTTCGCAAAGCTCGGCTGCGAGCCGTCGTAGCGGTTATGCGAAAGCTGCTGCACGCTCTTTTTGCCATGTTCCGCACCAATCACCCGTACGACGGATCGAAGCTGCGTTGCTCAGTTGACCTTGCTCGCAATGCCATTGTTGCTTGCGCTTGACTGACCCAAAAAAGAGAGAGGTTCTCCTGCACCTCTCCAG
>JBAQJG010000196.1:0-3018 GCA_049300145.1 Chthoniobacterales bacterium
CGGTCTTCGCCGAGACCAATCGGGTCCCGTTTGATTTGCCCGAAGCCGAGCAGGAACTGGCTGGCGGTTATCACACGGAATACTCTTCGATGAAGTTCGCGCTCTTCTTCCTCGGCGAGTACGCCGCGATGATCACTGGCTCGGCCATCATCGTCACATTATTTCTCGGCGGCTGGCACCTTCCGCTGCCCTCCTGGCACCGCGGCTTTCACTGGCTAGTTGTCGATGGAACAGCACCGGGTTGGCGAGGTGTGGCCGGTGGTTTGTTTAACATCGCGACGTTTTTCGCGAAAGTCGCCGCGCTTCTTTTCGTGTTCATGTGGGTGCGCTGGACCCTGCCTCGCTTCCGTTACGACCAGCTCATGCGGCTCGGCTGGCTCTTCTTTTTTGAGATCGCCCTCGTAAACATCTTCATCGTCGCGGGCATTCTGGCATATTACCCGCAGTAATCTTCCTCCTCCTCTCCCTCTTAATCTCAATCCTTTTTTGTCATGCCATTCCATCACGAGAAACTAATCGTTTATCAACGAGCCTTAGAATTCGCAACCTGGTCGCAAGATCTAATGGAAGGTTTAAAGAAAAAAACGTCTACTCGCGATCATCTGGAGCGCGCTGGCGATAGCATTGCCTTAAATATCGCGGAAGGAAATGGCAAGTTCTCGAAAAAGGATCGCGCGCGATTCTTCCAAATAGCTCACGGCTCGGCCTTAGAATCTGCGGCCTGTCTCGATCTTTTAGTCGCACGACGCTGCTGTGCTGGTAGTGCCATTGGAAGAGGCAAATCGATTTTGGAAGAGATCGTAAGGATGCTTTTCACGATGCTCGACCAGTTAGGTTGTAGGGTCGCTGAGAATGCATCCGAATACGGCGAGAGAGCAGACCAAGAGGAAGAGGCAGAGGCAGACTAATCATGGCCATCACCGTTGCACGTCCGAACCTGAATTGGCGCGAGCGGCTTTATCTGCCGGCCATTGCCGCCGGGATGATGATCACGATCAAGCATCTCAAGAACACGATTTTCGGCCGGACGAAAGTGACGATGCAGTATCCGGAAGAAAAATGGGATAGCAGTCTGCCCGAACATTATCGTGGCGCACCCGCGCTCGTGCGGGACACGGCCGGTCGGGTGCGCTGCGTCGCCTGTCAGCTTTGCGAATTCATCTGCCCGCCGCGTGCGATCAAAATCATTGCCGGGGAAATTCCATCGACCGACCGCTTCGCCAAGGTCGAGAAATATCCCGAGGAATTCGATATCGACATGGTCCGCTGCATTTTCTGCGGGATGTGCGAGGAAGTTTGCCCGGAACAGGCGATTTTTCTCCGCAAAGATTACGCTATCACCGGATTCACGCGCGAGGAGATGGTGCATCACAAAGACAAACTGCTGGAGATCGGCGGCGTGATGCATGGGGTGGTTCTCAAATGGAATGAGAAGAAATGAGCAGAACTGGAATGCCGGAGTATTGGAGGAATGGAGTTGTGGTTAGCGGCACGAATTCATTACTCCATCATTCCACTACTCCATCACTCCAATAGCCAATGCCTCCTTTCTTATTTTGGTTCTTTGCGCTGCTCATGCTTGTCTTCGGCGCAGCTGTCGTCGTCAATCGCAACCCGATCGCGAGCGCGCTCAATCTCGTGGTTTCATTTCTCGGTCTCGCCGCACTCTTCGTGTCGCTCGATGCCTTCTTCATCGGCGTCATTCAAGTGCTGGTCTATGCGGGCGCGGTCATGGTCCTTTTTCTTTTCATCATCATGTTGCTCGACCTGCGCGCGGAAAGATTGCGCAAAATCAATTGGGTAGCGTCCGCCGGCGGAGTTGCGGTCGCGCTCGCCTTGCTCGTCCAGATTTTCTATGTGATCGGACATCTTAGTTTTTCAAAACAAAATTTCCCGCCGCTGGCAAGATCGACAATCGACGACGTGCACAACATCGGTCTGGTGCTTTTCGGAAATTACAATCTGCCATTTCAAATCATCGGGGTTCTTGTCCTGGTGGCAACAATCGGCGCGGTCCTCTTGAGCAAACGCGAGCCTCGATAACATGGTGACGCTTGGCCACTATCTCATCGTCAGCGGCATCCTCTTCGCGATCGGCTTCGCCGGCGTGATGTTGCGCCGCAATCTCATCATCATTTTCATGTCGCTCGAGCTGATGTTGAATGCGGCGAATCTATCGCTCGTCGCTTTCTCGCGATTTCACCTCGAGCCCAGCGGAGTTCCGAATTACAACGCGCAAGTTTTTGTCTTCTTCATCATCACCGTGGCGGCGGCTGAGGTCGCGGTTGGCCTCGCCATCATCGTCGCACTCTTTCGCGCGCGACAAACCACGAACGTCGAAGACATCAACACTTTGAAATTTTGATCCTCCGCCAAACACGCGAAATGACGCCAAAAAAATTCGTACCCGATTTGATCTTCAAGGACGAATGCTATGCGATCGTTGGTGCGTGCTTTGAAGTTTACAAGGATAAGGGGTGCGGCTTTCACGAGCCGGTTTATCAGGAATGCCTTTGCATCGAATTTGAACATTGCCGGATTCCAGCGATTGCGCAGCCGGGCTTGTCTCTCGAGTACCGCGGCAGAGTTCTCGCCCAAAAATATGTCGCCGATTTTGTCTGCTACGGAAAAATCGTTGTTGAGTTAAAAGCCGTTACCGAGATATCGGACGAGCATCGCGCGCAGGTTTTGAATTACTTGAAAGCCGGGAGCTTCGAGCTCGGCTTGCTCGTCAACTTTGGCCATTATCCGAAATTGCAATACGAACGCATGGCAAAAACGCAGCCGCAAATCGAATCCGACGAAGCGATTTATCTTTGATCAGAATGGAACCGCTAAATATGCCAAATGACGCCAAGAATTTTTTCCTCAACTCGGGGAATCGAGCTCTCCACCTTTAGCGTCTTTTAGCGTGTTTAGCGGATCAGACTTTAATGAATAGCTCGCTTCCCTGGCTTGCATTGCTCCTGCCGCTGGTCTCAGCCGGCGCCATCACTTTGTTCACTCGCCGGTTGAAGG
>JBAQJG010000197.1:0-20150 GCA_049300145.1 Chthoniobacterales bacterium
GGGCGATTCGTTTGGAATCCGACCGTGCCAACGCGCGGCTCGCGCAGGCGAAAGCCGAGCTTGCCGCGCAAGAATCTCAACTCGCAGCCGGCGAAAGCACCAAGGACGAACTGGAAACAGCGAAAGCAGCGCTCGCAAAACTAACCGAAGCCGCGCGGATCGCCGCGGCAAAACGTGAACGCGCCGAACTCGACGCTGCCGAAGCCAACGTGCGTCGACAACAGAAACTGCTCGCGCTCGGCAGCGCGCATAAAGCCGATGTCAATCGCGCTCAAGAAAAACTCGCCGAACTCAAAGCGCCGAAAGATTAGAATGGTAGGCGCACGCGCTCTAGAGCTTGCTGCGCCGCTTTTCAGTGCGACCCGATCCGTTGCAGTTGGAGGCAGTATCGAAGACGTGCTGGCGATTTGGTTCGACAAGTTTCCGTTCCCAATAACGCGGACGTGCGTTTCCGGACAGGGAGGAACGCCGTCGGACGTTGAGCATTGGACGTTTTTTGAACCTAATATCCCGCCGCCATTCCGTCCTTGCGTGATTCGCTTGCACCGGCGTAAACGCGTTGGCCGTCGTGCATTTCGACTTTGATGGCCTGGTAGCCGCCGTAGCCGCCGACATCGAAACGCACGTCGTGTCCTTTTTTGCGTAGCCCGCGCACGGTTTCGTACGGAATGCCGCTCTCCACTTCGACGTAGCCGCCGGACTCGGTCATCTTTTCGCCGGTCGGTTCGTTGTCGCCTTCGTGCTGCCAGCGCGAGGCGTCGCCCGCTTCCTGCGCGTTCAATCCGAAATCGATCTGGTTCGTGAGCACCTGCACATGACCCTGTGGTTGCATCCCTCCACCCATCACACCGAATGCTTCCCACGGCTTGCCATCCTTCATGACGAATCCCGGAATGATCGTGTGAAACGGTCGTTTGCCCGGTGCGTAAACATTCGCGTGCCCCGGCTCCATTGAGAAAAGTTCGCCGCGGTCCTGGAACATGAAACCAAGTCCAGGCACGACGATGCCGCTGCCCATCCCGCGATAATTGCTCTGGATGAGGCTGACCATGTTGCCTTCGTCATCAGCCGTGCACAGATAAATCGTGTCGCCTTGTGGAAGACAGGCGTCCTCGCCTGTCAGGGCAAGCAGGCGTCCCGCCTGGTCCAGTGAGATGACAGGCTGGAAGCCTGTCTGCCCTGACAGCCCGGAGGGTTGTCCTCCTTCGACGTGTCTCGCGGCGTGATTTGGATCGATCAGCTTGCGCCGCTCCGCCGCGTAACTCTTCGAAAGCAAACCGGTGAGCGGAATTTTCGCGAACGCGGGATCGGCATAAAATTTGGCGCGATCCGCCCAGGCGATTTTCTTCGCTTCGATCATCGTGTGCAGCGCTTGCACACTGCCAAAGCCCATCGCGTGAAGATCGAATCCTTCGAGAATGTTCAGAATTTGCAACGCCGCAATGCCCTGGCCGTTCGGCGGCAACTCGAAGACATCGTAGCCGCGATAATTCGTCGAGGCCGGCTCGACCCATGTCGATGTATGCTTTTCGAAGTCGGCTTTGCGCAGGAAGCCGCCATTGGCCTGCATGAACGCGTCGATCTTGTCCGCGATCTCGCCCTTGTAAAAAGCGTCGCGGCCTTTCTCGCCGATCAAGCGCAAGCTTTTCGCGAGCGCCGGATTTTTGAAGATGTCGCCTTTGGCCGGTGCGCGCCCTTTGCTGTCGAGTGTATAAGTTTCGAGAAAGCCGCCCGGCATGTTCTTGTAGAGCGGCACGCTCCGTTCCCAGTAATAAGCGATCAGCTCCGTGACGGGAAAACCTTCCTCGGCATAGTGGATCGCCGGCGCGAGATCGTCGCTCAGTTTGAGTTTGGCGAATTTTTTGTGCAACTCCGCCCACGCATCCACCGTTCCCGGCACGCTGATTGGCAACATGCCGAGCGGCGGAATTGTGTCGCGATGCAGCTTGGCGAGTTCCGACTTCATCTGATCGTAACTAAGGCCAAGCGGCGAACGTCCACTTCCGTTCAAGCCATAAAGCTTGTTCTCTTTCGCGCTGTAAACGATCGCGAACAAGTCGCCGCCGATTCCGTTTGAGACCGGCTCCATTAATCCGAGTGTCGCGTTCGCGGCGATCGCGGCGTCAACTGCGTCGCCGCCCTGCTTCAGAATGTCGATCCCTACCTGCGTTGCAGCAGGCACGCTTGTGCAAACCATTCCGTGCCGCGCCACAACTTCCGAGCGTGTCGCAAAATTTCTACCGGTGATGCGATCGATCTGGGCGAAAGAAAAAAATGGGACGGAGGCAAACGCTAAGATCGACAAGAGAATGACACGGCGCGAGGTCATGAGGCAAAGTTATCAGAGCGTTCGCGCGGAGCGAATCAAGAGTTGTCTTTGCTTCCGTTCCGCGATAGAGCCGAAGTCGTTTCAAGAAATCGCAGCCCCGCTTCGTCCAATTGTTCCATGTCGATCCGTCTCTGCATCGTCATCTCGATCCTGCTTTCACTGCTCGCTCCCGTGCGCGCCGAGCAATCGTTAGGCGACGCCATCAAAAAAATCCTTTCCACGCCGACACCAACGCCGAAGCCGCGAAAGAAGAAGAGCTCATCCGCGACCACGAAGAAGTCGCCCACGCCGTCGCCAAGTCCATCAAAAAAGTCGTCACCGGCACGGGAGAGAGAATCACCGACGCCATCGGTTACTCCATCGCCGCGAAAGAAGAGAAGTTCGTCCACGGAAGAGGAATTGGAGTCGCCGTCGCCCAGCCCGAAGAAGAAAACAACCTCGCCCATGCTTTCGCCGAGCGCCTCGCCGCATCGAAAGAAAAAGACTTCGCCAACGCCGGAGCCGTTTGAGACGCCGACAGGATCGATTTCTCCATTGGAAATTCTGTCGCCGACCGCGACGCCGGAAGAATCGCCGCCATCGTCGAGAAAACATGGCGCGCCTAACGCCACGTTGTTGCCCGATCAGATCAAGAGCTTCGAAAATTATCCGGCCAACGTGCAGAAGCTTCTCGTCTTCGCGCTCGCGCTAACGACGCGGAATCTCGATTACAGATACGGCTCGGCCGACCCGGCCAATGGCGGGATGGATTGCTCCGGTTTCGTTTATTTCGTGCTCAAGCAAAGCGGCATCGCCGATGTGCCGCGCGATTCGAGCGAGCAATACGTCTGGCTGCGCCGCGCGCACGCGTTCGAGCCGGTGCTGAGCGAAAAAGATGACTCGTTCGAATTGGAAAATTTAAAACCAGGCGATCTGCTCTTCTGGAAAGGCACGTATTCGATCGAACGCGATCCGCCGATCACGCATGCGATGATTTATCTCGGTCGTGAGAAGAAAAACGGTCAACGGGTCATGGTCGGTGCGAGCGACGGCCGGGTATATCAAGGTGAATCGCGCAACGGCGTGAGCGTGTTCGATTTCAAGATTCAGCGCGGACGCGCAAACGAGGAAGGGAAAATGCGGCCGACGTTTGTCGGGTATGGTCACATTCCCGGTCTGCGGGAATAGCAGTTGTCGATCTTGCGGGAACGGCACGGCCGTGACGCCTTTTGCATCGACAACCCTTGTGACGGGCGGTACAACGACGCCATGAATCACAAACGAGGTTTTCCGGCATTTATTGCTGCGTTCGTGTTTATCTTTTTCTTCGAGTTCGTCTGGCACGGCATGCTGATGAAGAGCCTTTACATGGAAACGGCGTCGCTCTGGCGGGAACAGCCGATGTTCCCATGGCTCATTCTCGGTCAGGCCGTGATCGCGTTTGCTTTCACCGGTCTCTATGTCAGCAAAATCGGTGTTAACTGCCCGGCCACTGGCGCGGGCTATGGACTGGTCATCGGGATTTTGTGCGCGGGCGGCGATCTCATCCGGTTCTCCGTGCAACCGTTGACCACGAAAATTCTTTGGATGTGGGTCGCCGGCGGCCTGATCGAATTCGCGGTCGCCGGCGCCATTGTCGGCGCAATCTACAAACCCCTCTCGAGTTCGACCGCTTAAATTTATGAAACGATTCATCGTCGCGTTCGTAGCCGTGTAGGGGAAGCTGTCAGCTTCCCCTGCGATTCTCCCGGGAGCCTTGCGCAGGCGCTGAAATTGCTTTCAACCGCGCACCGCCATCCATTATCATCCCGATGGATTTGCGGATATGGAACAGACGGTTGGCAAACTGACGACAGGCGAACCGCTGAGCATCGATCAGCTCATCGAATACTTGCCAGCGCTCAAAGAGGTAGCGCGAGCGCAGGTCGAGAATTGGGCGAAAGGCGCGGCGGTTCTGCATCGCTACAGGACAGGGGAGTTTGTTTGCGAGGAAGGCGAGTTTGGTTCGACCGCCTATTACATCGTCTCTGGGACGGTTGATATTTTCATTCACAATCCGCTCGCCCACCTGCGGACGCGCCCGGCCTTCGGATTTTTCGGGCGCAGCTTTTCGCGGATGAAAAGCTTTCTGACCGATGACGCGGAAGATCGCCGGGCCGAAGCGCACCAGCGGCAATTCATCGGCATCGATGCGAACGTCGATCTTCCGATCAACCGGCCACTCGCGCAGTTGGGCCCGGGGGAACTTTTCGGCGAAATGACTTGCCGCACCTATCAGCCGCGCTCGGCCACGGTGCAAGCGCGTGAGCCTTGCGTGATGGTCGAGATGCTGCGGGTGATTCTCGATATGCTGGTCGGCAATCGCCAGGTATCGGAAGCGAGCAAGGCTACCTCCAAAGTGAAGGCGCCGACGTTCAAAGGCACGTCGTTCAAAGCCGAGCTGGAAAAAAAATATCGGGAGCGCTCGCTTAGCAATCATCTGCGCAGCGTCCCCCTTTTCGCGACGCTGAGCGAAGAGTTCCTGAATTATCTCAAGGAAAAGGTCGAGCTCGTCTCCTACAACCAAAGCCAGGTAATCTGCAAAGAAGGGGAAGAGGCCGATGCGTTCTACTTGATCCGGTCGGGAATGGTGCGCGTCTCCCAAGCGATGCCGGGCGGCGAAATGGTGCGCACCTATCTGAGCCGCGGTGATTATTTCGGCGAAATAGGATTGCTCCGCTCGACCAAGCGTACCGCGACCTGCGCCGCACTCGACGCGGTCGATGTTGTGAAAATTCCCGCGAGCGAGTTCAATCTCATGCTCGAGAAATTTCCCGACGTCCGCGCGCAGCTCGAGCCGGTGGCCGAAGCGCGTCTCACCGCGACCAAGGAGCGAGAACTTCCCGCCGGTCTCCGGCTCGATGATTTTCTTAGCCTGGGATTATTCGAGGCGCAAAATCTCCTCCTCATCGATCTCGACAATTGCACGCGCTGCGATGCTTGCGTGCGCGCTTGCGCACAAGCCCACGACGGCGTCTCCCGTTTACTGCGTGACGGTCTGCGCTACGATCACTTTCTTGTCGCCACTGCTTGTCGATCTTGTCGAGACCCCCTTTGTATGACGCAATGCCCGGTCGGCTCGATTCGGCGCAGGGAAAATCTCGAGATCATCATCGAGGATTGGTGCATCGGTTGCGGCAAATGCGCCGAGCTTTGCCCGTACGGAAACATCAACATGCATCCGCTGGAAGTGTTCAAGGAGGTGAAGACCGAGATCAAATCCGGCAAGGAAGGCGTGCCGCCCAAGGTCAAGATCGAGAAGAAAAAGACTACCGCTTACAAGGCCAACACTTGCGATCTCTGCACGCAATTATCCACGCCGAGCTGCGTCTATGCCTGTCCGCACGACGCGGCGAAGCGCGTCGATCCGCGACGCTTTTTCGGCGATGCGCTGCTGGCGCAGGATCAATTGATACAACGCGCGTGGTCGCCGGCACAACATTACGAAACGCACTACACACACTGATGGAAATCCCAAGTCCCAAATCCCACATCCCGATTACCCCGGGTCAATGCTCGACGGGTAGGGCGAATCGTTTGGGACTTTGAACAGATGCGCATTTTTAACCGCGCGCACGTTCCGTGGTTCGTCTTCGTTCTCCTCACGACCGTGGCGGCGGTCGTCCTTTACGTCGCGAATTTTCATCCGCAGCGCATGCCGGCGGGGATTCACTTACCGGTCTACCTTATTCAAAAGCCCTCGGAACATCGAAGCGTTGGCGGCACGCCGCTCGGGCTCATTTTTGGCGCGATCTCGTTTGCAATTTTTATCTTCGCCACGCTGCTCGGCGCGCGCAAAAAAGTGGTACTCTGGCGGCTCGGCACACTGCAGCGCTGGATGCGCGCGCATATTTGGCTCACCTTGCTCACGGTTCCGCTTGTCCTTTTGCACAGCGGATTCCGGCTCGGCGGTCCGATGACAACGCTGCTCATGGCGCTCTACGCGGTTGTCATGGTTAGCGGCATCTACGGATTGATCCTGCAGCATCAAATGCCGCATCTCATGATAGAGCGCTTGCCGGCTGAAACCGTGTTTGAGCAAATCCCCCACATTCGCTCGCAACTTTACGCGGCCGCGGAAAAATTGCGTGATTCGTTCAGGCCCACGCCGCCCAAGCAAACGGACATCGGCGCACCGGCGCCCAGCCCGGCAAAATCGGTTACCGCGGGGTCAACGCCGATGTCTTCGACCGCTGGCGACCTTAGCACGCCGACGGCTCGTGCGAAGTCCACTGTTGGTTCCACTATCACGGCCGAACCAATCAGCACAACGGCAGCAACGGCGGCGGAAGCTGCGGGACTAAGAGCAACTGAAGTTGCACCCCCTGTAGCCGGGGTCCCCGAATCAGTCGCGCAGAAAATTCAATCATCGCCCGCGACGATGAGCGTCCAGCCGCAGGTAGCGTCGGCCGCTCCAACTGCTGCCAAGCCGGCGGTGCCGGCTGTCAAGCCTGCACCTGCGACAGCACCCAAGCCCGCGACTGACCCGGCATCAGAAGCGGCGCTGGTTGAGTTTATCGAGCGGCAGATTCTTCCGTATCTCAGCGCACGCCGCGGCGAAAGGTTCCAGCTCAACAATCCCCGCTTTTCTGACGACACTTTCCGTTATGCAAAATTGCGCGTGGCCGAAGCGTATCGCAGCCGGGTGGAAGAAATCCAGGCGTGGTGCGACGAGCGCCGCATGCTCGATCTGCAAACCAAGCTGCACCACTGGCTGCATGCCTGGTTGTTTGTGCACGTACCGTTTTCGTTTTTGCTCCTGATGCTGACGGCGTGGCACGCGTTCGTGACCCTTTTTTATTACTGAGCGCCTGCCATGGCCGCGCCGCGTCGAACCCAGAAGCAGATCGCCGAGCGCTACAAAGGCAATCTCGGTTATTACAACAAGAAACATCCCTGGCGTCGCGCCCGTCGCTGGGTCAGTTTCTTCGCCATCGCTGGCGGAATCACTGGTATCGTACTTTTTCGAATCTACGGCCACGAGAAGTTTTTCAACGCCGGACCGATTTCGAGCAATCACGCGGCGTTCGGCGATAACTGCGCCAGTTGTCATGACAAATCACTCATGACAGGCGGCGCGCTCACGGTTCAAAAAATTCGTGAAGTGGTGCAAGAGCGTTTCCGAAATGGAATCGCGTTCGAGCCGATCGATCAACGATGCGAAACGTGTCATCAACTGCACGGATTCCATCAGGCGAACGTTGTGCAAAACCGCTCCTGCTCAGTTTGTCATCAGGAGCACCAGGGACCGGGACCGATGAGATCGGTGGCGAGCTCGAACTGCGCTTCCTGCCACAACAACGCCGTGATCATGGAGGCGTCCGCGGAAAAAGGAATGCAGTTTCAATGGCAAAACATCCATCGACATCCTCACCCGGTCACACAAGTCGTTTTGGAATTGCCCCGACCGGCGCGGGGTTACACGCAAACGTTTGCCGCGTTTTGGAAAGGGCATCCGGAATTTCAACTGAAGCGCGAAAAAGCGCGCGATCTTGATTACGATTGGAAAGAACATCGCGACATCCTGCGCTTCAATCATCAGCGCCATCTCGCACCCGATATTCCCTGGGTGAATGGAAGAAAGCTCGATTGCAATTATTGCCACAAGCCGGATGCCGAAGGCCGTTATTATCAGCGCATCAGCTTTGCCGCCGACTGCCAGGCGTGTCACTCGCTCCAGTTCGACGCGAAGAATCCCGAGCTGAAAATTCCGCACGGCGACGTCGCTCTCGCGCGGACCTTTTTGCGCACCTTGCCGGCACAATATGGGGACTACGCGCGACTGAAAAAAGGAAAAACGCGCGAGAGCGAAGTTCAAAGTTTTGTTTCGCAGCAAATCAGGCAATTGCGCGAGCAATTTCGCACGGGCGAAGAATTGGAGCGGGCCGTGTTCTTCACGAGCGATCCCTACAAACCGCAGCGGCAAATGGGTCCCGCGACGCGCGCGAACTTCGCCGGCTGCGCTTTCTGCCATGAAGTGAAGCCGGTGGCGAACGCGGCACCGGTCATCACGAAACCGATTTTGGTCGATCGCTGGATGCCGCAAGCACGATTCGATCACGCCAAACACGCCAGCGTGAAATGCGATGACTGCCATCACGCAATGCAAAGCCGGGAGACGGTCGATGTGCTGATGCCGGCAAAAGCAAACTGCGTCACGTGTCACAGCCCGGCGGGAAAAGCGGTGGCCGAATGCATCACGTGCCACACTTATCATGCGCCGCCGGAGGCGCAGACAACGCTTGCTGACGCACGCAGTGCCGCACCAATTTCAGTGAAACAGATGCTGCTCGGGCGTTAGGTGGATCGAGCAGTCCCTTGCTCGATGTTAAATTTGGCGGCGGAGCCACTAATTAATTAGCATCGCCCGGCGGAACGGCCGATCCATCTTTGCTCGGAGCGTAGGCGCATTTCGACGTTGAGCGTTCAGCGTTGAACGTTGAACGTTTGCGTCAATGGCTTCCCAGGCCAAAACTCCCGCGCAACTCGGCTACCGCATGCCGGCGGAGTGGGAACTGCATGTCGCGACCTGGCTTTCGTGGCCTCGCCGCGAAGGAATCAGTTTTCCCGATTCGTTCGATCGCGTCCTGCCGACTCTGCGCGCGATGGTTAAAGCGCTAGTCGAATCGGAGAACGTGTGCATCAACGTTTGCAACGGCGCTCATGAGGCCGAAGCGCAGCAAGTCTTGCGGGGATTGTCGATGGAAAGAATCACGTTCCATCGCATTCCGACAAACGAGCCGTGGTGCCGCGATCACGGACCGATTTTCTTGACGCGAAAAAAAGAACCGCATCTCGCAATTGTCGATTGGGATTACAACGCCTGGGGAAACAAGTATCCCCCGTTCGATCTCGATGAAATCGTGCCGACCCGTCTGGCCGACATTTTGAAGGTCCCCGTTTTTTATCCGCGGATGATTTTGGAAGGCGGATCTATCGAAGTGAACGGCGCGGGTGCGCTG
Source organism: Chthoniobacterales bacterium (assembly GCA_049300145.1). Lineage (GTDB taxonomy): Bacteria > Verrucomicrobiota > Verrucomicrobiia > Chthoniobacterales > UBA10450 > AV133. The sequence continues at coordinate 9,310 of JBAQJG010000197.1, forward strand.
CTTACGACTGAATCGTGTTTATTGAACAAGAATCGCAATCCAAACTTAAGCCGCGAGCAGATCGAACAGCGACTTCGCGATTTTCTGGGCGTCAGAGAAATTCTTTGGCTGGGCGACGGAATCGCCGGCGACGATACCGACGGACACATCGATGATCTCGCGCGTTTTGTTTCGGAGAGAAAGGTCGTCACTGTGCTCGAAGAAGATCGCGACGACGAAAACTTCGAGCCGCTCCAGGAAAATCTCGCGCGGCTGCGCGAGATGAAGATCGGTGCGAGCCGCACGGGCACGAAGATCGACATTGTCACCTTGCCGATGCCGAGAAAGATGGTGCGGGAAGATCTGCGATTACCGGCGAGCTACGCCAATTTCTACGTCGCAAATCGTTGCGTGCTCGTCCCGACCTTCGCCGATCCCGGCGACGAAGCCGCCTTGTCGATTTTGCAAAGATGTTTTCCGACTCGGCGCGTCATTGGCATCGATTGCCGGGAACTAATCTGGGGCCTTGGTACGTTCCATTGTTTGACCCAGCAGCAGCCGGCGGTTTAATCGGCCTCCGGCGCGGGTTTGTAGCCGCTTTTCAAAATCGCGTCGTGCAGATCGGGCGCGTGCGTTTTGCGCGCGTCGAACGTGACGATGACGCGTTCACGCGGAAGATCGACGGCGACATCGCGCACGCCGTTAATTTTCATCAACACCGGGCGCAATTTTCGTACGCACGGATCGCAATCTTCGCCTTCAGTTGCGATCTCGATTGTTTCGAGAACGGCGTGATCGGCCCGTTCGGGATTGAACGGGTCGCTCGGTTCGGGTTCGTTTGGTCGAGCGGGATCCATCACTTATTGAACGTTACTCGCAGGCGAGTTGGCCGTGTCCCGCGCGATGGGTTCGAGCACGCGCCAGACATTCTCGGCGAGAATTTTTTGGCCGACGGCATTTGGGTGAATCCCATCGCCCAAATTTAGGGACGGGTTGCCGGCTGCACCTTCCAGCAAGTATGGGACGAGCGCTGCCTGATTTTTCGTGGCCAGCTCGCTGAACATTTTGCCGAAGGCGAAAACGTAATTATCGGCAGTGTAATTCGGGAGCTGCATTCCCGCGATCACGATGCGGACGTTGGGATTGCGCGCCTTCACCTTGTCGATGATCGCCTGGAGGTTGCGTTCGATTTCATCGATCGGTACGCCGCGAAAGGCGTCGTTGATTCCAAGCTCAAGAATAAAGATGTCGATCTTGCGTTTGAGATGTGCCGGTAAACGAACCAGTCCACCGTCGGTGGTGCCGCCACTGGCGCTGGCGTTGGTGATTTCGAAATTGAAACCGGCGGCGCGAAGTTTCTCCGCAAGCAGAGCGGGATAAGCCTGGCTGGATTTGAGTCCAAATCCTTCGGACAAGCTGTCTCCCAGCACGAGGATGCGTCTCGTTTGAGCAGAATGTTGTTGTGCCGCGCCTGCGGAGTGCATGCATGAGATCGATAAGACGACGCCGAGAGCTTGAGCGAGATCTTTCATTTAGAAAATGTCCAACATTCAGCGCTGACTGGTTTAGATTCAGACAGAGTTGGACGTTGAATGTTGAACGTTGAGCGTCGAGCGTTTTCGGTTTAACGCTTTAACTCTTCAACCTCTTCCACACTCCTATGGCAAATTACGCAATCAACGGCTTCGGGCGCATCGGGCGCAACGTTTTACGCGCGATGACGCAGAAACAAGTCGAGCGCGTTCGCGCGATTAACGATCTGACCGACACGAAAACGCTTGCCCACCTCCTCAAATGGGACTCGGTCCACGGCAAGTTCAACGGTGAAATCGGTCACGACGAGGAAAACATCGTCGTGCGCAGCCACAAGATTAAGATTTTGAAGGAGCGCGACCCGGGAAATCTCCCGTGGAAAAGTCTCAATGTCGATGTTGTCCTGGAATCGACCGGATTTTTTACCAGCCGCGACAAAGCTGAGCTGCACCTTAGTAAGGCCGGAGCAAAGCGCGTCTTAATCAGCGCGCCGGCGAAGAATCCGGATGCGACGCTTTGCATCGGCATCAACGATAGTATTTACGATCCGGCGAAGCACACCATTGTTTCAAACGCCAGCTGCACGACCAATTGTCTCGCGCCATTGGCCAAGGTTTTGCGCGACAAATTCGGCGTCGAGCACGGTTTCATGAGCACGATTCACAGTTACACCAACGACCAGCGCATCCTCGATTTTCCCCATGAAGATTTGCGACGCGCGCGCGCGGCCGCGATCAGCATCATTCCATCGAGCACGGGCGCGGCCAAAGCGATCGGCGAAGTGATTCCGGAATTGAAGGGCAAATTAAATGGCGGCGCGTTTCGTGTGCCGACGCCGGATGGTTCCGTGACCGATTTCACCGCTGTTCTTTCAAAGGACGCGACGGTTGATGCGATCAATGCCGCATTCAAAGATGCCGCGAGCGACAAGAGCTACAAAGGGGTGCTCGAATACAGCGATGAGCCGCTCGTTTCGCGGGACATTGTGGGCAACCCGCACTCGTGCATTTTCGACAGCAAACTGACTCTGATGCTCGGCAACCGTTTCGTGAAAGTCGTCGGCTGGTACGACAACGAGTGGGGCTACAGCAATCGCTGCGTGGAACTGCTGGAGATGCTGGGGAAATAAGATTCGGCCATGGAGTTGTGGACTAGTGGAGCAATGAATTTTGTGACACCACTTCATCACTCCAATACTCCGTTATTCCGGCGAACATGAAACTCACTCTCCGAGACCTCGATGTTCGCGGTAAGCGCGTGCTGGTGCGAGTCGATTTCAATGTGCCGACCGAGGAGCGCGCGGGAAGAATCGAGATCACCGATGATACGCGTATTCGGAAAAGCTTGCCGACCATCAACTACCTGCGCGACCACCGCGCGAAGACGATTTTGATGTCGCATCTCGGCCGGCCAAAAGGAAAGCGCGTCGAAAAATATTCGCTCCGGCCGATCGGAGATCGCTTGCATTCACTCATCCATCGTCCGGTCATCTTCAGCCAGGACACGATCGGGAGCGTGCCGGAAAAGATCATTCGGCACATGGAGGAGGGCGACGTTGCCTTGCTGGAAAACGTCCGCTTCCAACCGGAAGAAGAGGCGAACGATCCGAAATTCGCCGAAGCGCTCGCGAAACTGGGCGATCTTTATGTGAACGATGCGTTCGGCACGGCGCATCGCGCGCATGCCTCGACCGCGGGCATCACAAGATTCGTTGCCCAATCAGCGATGGGTTTTTTGATGGAGAAAGAATTGAAATATCTGCGCGAGGAACTCGACAAACCGGCAAAGCCCTTCGTCGTCATCATGGGCGGAGCAAAAGTTTCCGACAAGATCGGCGTGCTCAAGGCGCTCATGGAAAAGGCGGACACGATTTTGATCGGAGGCGCGATGGCGAATGCCTTTTTCAAGGCGCAAGGAATTCCGATCGGCAAAAGTCGCGTCGAATCCGACAAGCTCGATCTCGCGCATGAACTGGTCGATCTGGCGAAGAAGCGTGGCGTTAAGTTTTTGTTGCCCGTCGATGTGGTGGAAGCGGAGGAAATCCGCGCGGGCGCGGCCATTCGAAACACGAGCCGGCTCGCGCCAAACCACGGAGTGAGTGACGGTTGGCAGGCGGTCGATATCGGGACGGCGACGATCGCGCTTTATCAGGAAGAAATCGCGAAAGCGGAAACGATCCTGTGGAATGGTCCGCTGGGGATTTTTGAAATTCCGGATTTCGCGGAAGGAACAATTGCCATCGCCGAAGCGCTCGCGCAATCGGGTGCAATCACCATCATTGGCGGCGGCGATTCTGTCACTGCGGTGACGCAAGCGGGCCTCGCGGACAAGATGACATTCATTTCTACCGGCGGCGGGGCTACGCTGGAATTGCTCGAAGGGAAAGAACTGCCGGGTGTCGCAGCGCTAACGGAAAAGGAGTGATGAAGTTAGGGAGTGATGGAGTAATGGGTTGATTCTTGCCAACATCCCAATACTCCAGCTCCTGAATCCGAGTCATGCGCAAAAAAATCGTTGCTGCCAATTGGAAAATGAACATGACGCAGGCGGAGTCGGCCGCGTTCATTAAATCGCTGCTGCTTGAAATCGGTGACATGGCCGATGTGGAGGTTGTCATTATCCCGCCGTTTACGGCGATCACGAAAGTCACCGAGTCGTTAAGCAAATCGCAGAACATTAAGGTCGGCGCGCAAAACATGCATTGGGAACGCAGCGGCCCGTTTACCGGCGAGATCAGCGCGGCGCTGTTGCGCGATCTGTTTGTCCGCTACGTCGTGCTCGGCCACAGCGAGCGGCGCGCTCTTTTTTGCGAGACCGACGAGGTTGTCAATCGCAAGGTGCGCGCTGCGCATGAGGCCACCTTGCGTCCGATCGTTTGCATCGGCGAGACGCTCGATCAGCGCGACAAAGGAAATGTCGAAAAGATCCTGTCGATCCAACTGCGCGGCAGCCTGGCCGATCTGAACGAAAAAGAGTTGCAGGAAACGGTCATCGCCTACGAACCGGTGTGGGCGATCGGCACCGGTCGCAATGCCACGCCGGCGCAGGCGCAGGAAGCGCACGCTTTCATTCGCGCCACTCTGCGTGAAATGTCCGACGATGCCACCGCCGACCGCATCCGCATTCAATACGGCGGCAGCGTCAAACCGGATAACGCGCGCGCACTGATGTCGCAACCGGACATCGACGGCGCACTGGTCGGCGGCGCGAGTCTCGATCCGCGCAGCTTTGCGCGAATCGTCAACGCTGCCCGAGATGAACATCAGTTGTAACCACGGCTCTGTGAGTGGCGGAGGTGTAGAAGTCGCTCTCTGAGCGACACGATGCACGTGAGATGGCACCCTCCACGCCGCTTTCGCAGAGCGAAACATCTACAGCTTATTTCTTAATCTCGAGATAAGTGCGCGATTGCACTTTGTTCGTTCCCGGTTCCAGTTCCTCGATCCGCATTTGTTTTAGGAACCAGCGATTGTCGATCTTTTGCGCAGAGACGACTTCGAATCGTTTCGCAAGCTGGTCGTTCCAGTCGAAGCCTTCCAGGCGCATGAGCGCGCCGCTCGTCTTATCGACCCATAAAAGAACGTTCGAATACGGCGACTGGCGCGAGGGCGCGCGCAATTGCAGCTTCCAGGAAGTGCGTGTGCGAATGGTTTCTTGGCCGAGCACGCGCGCGTTCGGCCAGTAGAGAAACTTGAGTGCGAGATCTTCGTAGGTGATGCCGGTGCCGCGAATTTTTTGGTCGAGCTTCGACGCCGCAAGCGTTTCCGTGCCGGTGTCGGTGACAACGTCAAGCCGCGAGCTGTTTTCACCGAGGCGCAGTTGCAACTCTTCTGCGGGATTCGAAAACGAATAACGAATGATGGGGCCAGTCTGGATGAGTCGAAACGGAATGACCGTTTCATTGTCGCGCAACTGACCGTGGAGATCCATCTGTTGGCGTGTTTCGAGCATTCGCACCGAAGCGAGAATTTCTTGCGCGGAGGGAACGGGCTCGCCGTTGGCGAGCGGAGTAAGAGCAAGAGCAAGAGCAAAAAAACGCGCGGTCATACTGTTTTTAACGTCCGACGTCCAACCGTCAACGTCCAACACCCAACATTCAATGTTGTTTCGCCTCTTAGCGCTCCTTATCGTGGGCGAAATCGCATGGACCAGACGATTTTCTATCTCATCAACGAACGATGGACGAATCCGGGGCTCGACTTGTTCATGGCCGCGATCAGCAACGTCGAAATCTGGAAGCCGCTGCTCATCGTGATTGTGCTCATTGCGCTCATTTTCGGCGGTTTCAAGGCGCGTGCGTGCGTTTTATGCATACTTCTATCGCTGGCCATCGTGGAGCTATTCACCGGCCTTTTGAAATCGACGCTGGGTCGACATCGTCCCAAGCAGGTGCAAAGCGTGCGCATGGTGGTGCTGCAAAAAGCGCATCCGGAGTTTCTGACCCTTTTCAAAAAGCCCACAATTCGCTATTCCGATCAATCCGACCGCAACAAATCGGGGCCATCATTTCCATCGGGACACATGGCAAACAACACTGCGATCGCAGTGTGCTTAACGCTTTTTTACCGGCGGCGTGGTTGGCTTTATTGGATCATCACCGTGGCGATCGGTTACTCGCGAATTTACCTGGGCGCGCATTGGCCAAGCGATGTGGTGGCAAGTTTCTTTCTCGCTGCGGGCGAAACATTACTCATTCTCGCCTTGCTTGAACTGGTCTGGCGATGGGCCGCGCAAAAATGGGCGCCGGCAATTCTTGCTCGGCATCCAAGTTTACTCTTTGACCCCGCGCGATGAGCACGACTCGCGCGGTCTGGCTCTTTATCATCGCGCTGACCGCCGTTCGATTGTCGATGCTTATAACAACCAATCTGGAATTCGACGAAGCGCATTACTGGATGTGGTCCGAGCGCCTGGCGCCGGCGTATTTCAGCAAGGGCCCAGGCGTCGCCTTCGTGATGCGCGCGAGCACTGCGATTTTCGGCGCGAATGAGTTCGGCGTACGATTTTTCAGTCCGGTGCTGGCGGCGGGGACGAGCTTGCTGTTGTTTTGCTTTGCGCGGCGATTGTTCAGCGCGAACGCCGGGCTCTGGGCGGTGCTCGCCGTCAACATCACACCGATTTTCAACATCGGCGCCTTCCTGATGACGATCGATCCGTTGTCGATCTTTTTCTGGCTGGCGTCGATGTTTACCTTCTGGCTCGCGCTCGAACAGAGTCCGCGTTTCTCGTGGCATTGGCTGATAACTGGATTGCTGATCGGCCTTGGATTTCTCTGTAAATACACGAACGCGCTCGAGCTTATTTCAGTTGTGCTTGTTCTCGCGCTCGCGCCGCGCTTGAGACAGCAATTTGCGCGGCCCGGCTTATACTTGTTGCTCGGCGTCTTCGCTCTTTGCACGGTCCCGCCGATTGTCTGGAATGCGCAGCACGCGTGGATCACGCTGACGCACCTGCGATCGCGCGGCGGTCTTGAGCAAGGCTTCGGTATTCATCCGGTCGAGCTTCTTACGTTTCTCGGCGAACATTTTCTTTCCTATTCGCCGCTGCTCTTTCTCGGGTTGGCCTGGGGTGTGATCGGGAGTTGGCGGCGGATCAATCAGCAATTCAAAGTATTGTTTTTGATGTGGTTTGGATTGCCCGTGTTCATTTTCTATTTGTTGTTATCGATCAACAAAGCGGCGGCGCCGAATTGGGATGCTCTGTCGTTGCTGGGCTTCGGCTTGCTCGCGCTTCATTTTTGGCGCGAACGAATCGAAGCAAGCGCCTGGCTGAGAGGCAGCGCCGCGGTCGCTGTCGCGCTGGGATTATTGATGAGCCTGATTGCACTCGATACCGACGTTCTTCAAAGCGCGGGCTTGCATTTGTGGCGGAGCGACCCAAGCGATCGGATGCGTGGCTGGAGATCGGCGACCGCGGCGGTGGAAAACCTGCGTGGCGATCTGGAAAGGAAACTCGGCGATAAATTGTTCCTCATCGCCGATGCGCGTGATCGCGCGTCGGAGATTTCATTTTATCTGCGCGATAAACGCCGGGAAGGGCCGGGGCATCCGCCAGTTTACATTGTCGAATCGCAGGACATGCTCAATCAGTTCTCCTTTTGGCCGCGCTACGATGAATTTGTCGAAGCGAAGCCCGGTGTCCCCCGGCCGGAGGACGAGATTTACAGCGAGGAGAATGGCATCAATCCATTCGTCGGACGCAGTGCGCTCTTTATCCGGGACGGAGAAAAAGGACACGTGCCTCACAACATCCGGGCCGCCTTTCAGTCGGGCGAACCGGTTGGGACGATTGAAGTGCGGCGCTACGGCAAGTTGGTGCGCACGTGGCAGGTTTTTCTCTGTCGGAGCTATCGCACGCTGCCGCTATGACGGCGATAACAAACTCACCACGGGTCTCGGTGGTAGTGCCGCTCTTCAACGAAGAAGCGAGCGTGCCGATCTTGCAATCGGAGTTGCGCGCAGCGCTGGGTGATCTCGATCATGAAATCATTTTTGTCGATGATGGATCGATCGATCGCACGGTCGAGCGAATCGAGAATGCGCCGAACGTCCGAGTGGTCCGGTTCGAAAAAAATGCCGGGCAAAGCGCCGCCATCTATGCTGGGCTACAGGCCGCGTGCGGCGCCACTGCGGTCCTCATCGATGGCGACTTGCAAAATGACCCAGCCGACATCCCGAAATTACTCGCTGAAATTTCGCGCGGCGCCGATCTCGTCTGTGGTTATCGCGCGCAACGCAAAGACACGCTGGTCAAACGCCTAACGAGTCGTGTGGCAAATTTCGTGCGGAGTCGTTTCACGAAAGACGGCGTGCGCGACACCGGTTGCACGCTCAAAGCGATGCGGCGCGAGTGCATCGGCGCGCTCATTCCGTTCAAAGGCATGCACCGCTTCATTCCCGCGCTTATCAAGGCGGCGGGTTATTGCCTCGTCGAAATTCCGGTCAATCATCGGCCGCGTCGCTTCGGTCGAAGCAAGTATGGCCTGGGCAACCGCGCCCTCCGCGCCACCATCGACATGTTCGGCGTGCGTTGGCTGCTCTCGCGGCGATTGAATTACAAAGTGCGGGATCGTGCCAGGTAGAGACAGAACGTCGAGCCGCCCGTCGAATTCTCTTTGAGTCAATCGGACGCCGCCGAGAGCTTGCGGGCGTTCACAGTTGCGTGGACGAATTTGCCCCAGCTGAGATTGTTTCGGTCCTGAACGTGCACCTTCGCTTTGCGAATCGCCATTTCGGCAATTGCTTCCACGACCCATTCGAAATTGGCCTGACCAACTGAGGCGGCTTCTGCATCGGGCGCGGGATTGCAAAAATCGATGGCGAGCGGCACGCCGTCGCGCACGGCAAACTCAACCGTGTTCAGGTCGTAGCCGAGAAATTGATTCAGAGTCAGCACGTCTTGCTCGACTTTTCGCAAAATTTCCGGCGGCGTCTGCCATTCGGTTTGATAACGCAGATGGTAGGGATGCCGTGGGTCGTACGGCATGATGCGGACGCGGCGTTGATCGATGCAGTAGCAGCGGAAGTACATATCGAACTTCACTTCCTCCTGCAACATCATCACGAGGTGGCCGGTTTCGTTGTAAGCCCGGTAAAATTCTTCCGGGTTGTGGAGTCGATATACATTTTTCCAACCGCCGCCGGCGAACGGCTTGAAGAACGCCGGCCAGCCGACGTAATTGAAAATTCCTTCCCAATCGAGCGGGTAGCTGAGGTTGCGAAATGATTTGTCGTTCGTGTCCGGTGGCGGCTGATTCGACGGCAAGAGCGCGGTGCGTGGAACGGCCACGCCGATTTTGGTCGCGAGCGCGTTGTTGAAAAATTTTTCGTCGGCACTCCACCAGAATGGATTGTTCACGACCGCGGCGCCGGTGAGCGCTGCATTCTTGAGCCAGGCGCGATAAAACGGCACATCCTGCGAGATGCGGTCGATGACCACGTCGTAACCACACGGCTCACCCTGGATCACCTTGTCGATCTTGACGAACTCCGCCAAAATATCTTTGCCGCCGGTTTTCTGATTCACCCGTTCGACAAACGCGGGTGGGAAACTGTGCTCTTGACCAAAAAGAATGCCGATTTTCTTCATAAAGAGTTCTCCACAGATTACGCAGATTTACACAGATTTTGAGAATGAGTTCTCCGTTTTCTGATCTACGTAAATCTGTGAACGAATAAATCCTTCGTTACACGAGTGACAAATAGTAGGGCAGCATGTCGCGCCAGTAATTCCAATCGTGACCGCGCCATTTTCCGTCGTCGAGAAAGTGGCGGACACCTCTTGAATTCAAAATCTCTGACAAGCGGTACGTTTCATGGCGGGTGTTGTCCCATTCCCCGGTGCCGAGGATGATGCCCATGTGGTTGTATTTCCAGGGGTCGGTCGTGTTCGGCATATATTCATACGGGCTGTTGAAATAAATGTTGTCGTCGTGATAGCCGTCGAAAAATGAGCTGATGTCGAACGAGCCGCTCAAGCTGAAGAGATGGCTCACCAAATCGGGGTGACGAAACGCAATGTTCGCGGCGTGATACGCGCCGAGACTTGCACCGCTCACCGCCACGCGATGGCAATTGCATTCGCGCCTCGCCAGGTCGAACACGTCGCGCACGATCACGTTTTCATAGGCGTTGTGCGTGCGCATTCGATCCGCCGGATGAATCGATTTGTTATAGAAGCTGTCGAGGTCGATCGCGTCCGGGCAATAGACCGTGACTTTGCCTGCATCGATATAGCCGCTAACGGAGCCGACGAGTCCGAAGTCTTTGTTCTGATAATAGCGACCGAACGACGTGGGAAACAAAATCAGCGGGAGACCGACCCCGTTGCCAAAAGCGAGCATTTCAAACTCGCGGCTCAAATAGGGCGTGTACCATTTGATGTAACGTTCGTTCATCGAGAGTTGACAATAACAAGTGCCGGCGATTGAGGTCAACCGTCCTACCTGGCCACGCTGGACAAGATCGACATCCTCAGCGATGCGTCTCGCCTTGCATGCCTAAACATACGCTGACCGGAAACATCAAACGGCATCGCGGCTTTCGATCCAAGATTTTCGGCGATCGCCGCGACGTGCTGGTTTTTTTGCCGCGCGGTTATAGGCGCTTTTGGCGCGTGCGTTACCCGGTCCTCTACTTGCAGGATGGACAAAATGTGTTCGACGCGGCAACTTCGTTCGGGGGTGTCGAATGGGGCGTGGATGAAACGGCGCAGCGCTTGATCCGGAAAAATCTGATGGAGCCGCTGATCATCGTGGCAGTGGCAAACACCGGTGAGAATCGCATTCACGAATATGCCCCGACGCGTGGTGTGATCGATGCAAAACGGAA
>JBAQJG010000198.1:0-2239 GCA_049300145.1 Chthoniobacterales bacterium
AGCGCGAATGGCGGAATCGGAAAACAACACATGATCGACAGTTTTCCCCTGCGATCCGTACGATGTGACTGCGTAGCCGCGAAGAAATTGTCGATAGTGCGGAGGAAGGACGCGACCATCCGCTAACAGAATCGCTCCGCTCGATTTGATCTGCGCAATAGTGACGACTTCGCCATTTGCGAGTTTACGGCCATCGGTACTGGCGCTGTTTGCTTTCAGTTGAAGCCAATCGCCTGGAGAAAGAGAAAGAGTGCGCTCCCGGCAGACGTTGATGTGATCGAGATGCGTGAGAGGGATATGCCGCACCTTTCCATTCACTTCGAGAGCCAAACGCTTTGCAGTTATTCCAATCAGCTTTCCGCGTTCGCCGCGGACGCAGCCACTCAAGTCCCGATTGAACACGAGCACGCAATCCGCTGGATAATGTCTGGCATCCAGCTTCTGCGCTGCAGTGAGATCGACTTGCTCCAACGCCGTGACTTCCGTCTCGTTGCCCGCGAGCAACTCACGCTCGCGAAGTCGTTTACGAATGGCATCATTAATCTCACGCACCTCAGCGCGTGTTTGCGACACGACAATGGCCGATTCGCCGCGCTGGGCGATATCGAGATAACCGTCGCAGAGTCGAGTGCTCTGTTCGCCAAGGCCGCATTCGACGACTGCCCCAAGTTTCTCCAATTTCTCGAACGAACGCCCGACTTCTCCGGCAGCTGCCGCTTTCACGGCCTCGCGATAATCTCGAATTTGCTTCCGCTCCGCGACGGTTCGTCCGCGCTTCGGTTCTTGTCGGCGAATTTCATTCAGCTCTGCGGCACGCAAACCTGAGTAGCGCTCGATCGCCCGCAAAGCATCCGAAGCTTCTACGGGTCCGTGCTGCCGTGTGTCACCGCACAAAATCAATCGTCCGTTGCGGTCCCGAACAAAACGAATCAGATCAAGCAACTGTCTTCCGTCGAGCTGGCCGGCCTCATCAACAATGACAACTGCGCGTTCGGCTAAATCGCGCCGTTGCAGGCATTCCCTGACCGTCTGCGTTTGAGTAGGACCATCTCGTGCGAGATCGATGACTTGCTGGCGCTGTGGTGCAAGGACGACGGATGAACGATTAGCGCCGTCAATAGCTTGTTGAACAGCTCGAAGAACAAAACTCTTCCCCGTGCCTGCGCCGCCGCGGAATAGCGTGATAAAGTCCGTGGATCTCGAAATCGCATCGAGCGCCCGATGCTGATCCTCAGCAAGTCCGCTGTTGCCAATAATGGTTGCGAGCGGAGCATGGCGGCCAATTCCATCCTGTGCCGCTTGCACAATCTCCCATTCACGCGCGAGCACATCCCGATGCGCGACCTTGTCGTTCCCGTCGCGCAGGTAAACGCGCGACATGGTTTCTTTCTTAATGTCGGCTAATGAAAGCGAGCCGCCGCGCGCGGCTTCCAAAGCATGACGCCAAAGCTCGTGTTCACGCACGACGGAGCGTCTCTCGAACAAATGGCTTTCGGCCCAAGTCACCGCTTCGGCAGCCGAGGTGAAAGGCTCGGGTGATGCATTCCGTTGCCGCTCCGGATACAAAGACGAGGATTCGTCGGGGCTAAGCTGCTCTGCCCAAAATCGCCGCAACTGTTTCGAACCAACATTGGAGATTTTGCGAGCGCGGTCCTTGTGCGCGATGTGCTCGCGGATCGCGTTTTCATTTCCAGTTTGCTTGTCTGGATGCGACGCGAGAAATGCACGCGTCTTTTCATCGATCTCGCGATGCCGTTTTGAAAAGCGCTCACAAAGTTCACGACTGACCTCCGCAATCTCGAAATCACCCCGAGCGGCATTGATGATCGTGTAACCGCAGCCACGCAACGCGCGTGCGAGCTCGTGATAGTACACGTTCTCCGCGTACTTCTGCGCTCCGAGCATTTCGTAGTTCTGGAGCGCTTTCCAACAACCTTCCCGTTCGTCGTGCGTCGCGTTGAAGATGATGCAATGCGTGTGTAGATGGGGATCGAGTGCGCGTGAAACGTCGTGCTGAAACAGAGCCGCGACGATGTTGCTTGTGCGACGATCCGAATTGTTCTTGTTCGATCGTACGCGAGCAGCCGCGAATTGCTCCAATTCCTGCAACGCAACTTTCACTGCGTCGTTGTGTGCGGTGACGATGCGTTGATCGCGTCCTACCAATGCGGCGATTGAAACCGATTTCGGCGGGGAAAATGTGAAATCGTAAAATACGCGGCGATTCGCCACTTCACCG
>JBAQJG010000199.1:0-1539 GCA_049300145.1 Chthoniobacterales bacterium
CCTTGGTCGTGCGGATCGGATAGCGGATCGACTCGTCGATCGTCTCGGCGAGCCCATGGAACTTGCCGATATCGAGATAGACCCAGCGCACCTCGTCCTCCGGGCTGCGCTTGGCGATCAGCACCACCTCGGCCTCGATGACGCCGGCATTGCCGACCAGGCCGCGGCCCGGTTCGACGATGGTGTTCGGCAGGTTGTTGCCGAAATGCTTGCGCAGCGAGCGGAAGATCGCCTTGCCGTAGGATTCAAGCTTCGGCGTCTTGCGCACATAGCGCGCCGGAAAGCCGCCGCCGAGATTGACGATGGACAAAGTGATGCCGCGTTCGGCGCAGGCGCGGAACACGGCCGCCGTCGAGGCGAGCGCGCGGTCCCAGGCCTCGACGTTGTGCTGCTGCGAACCGACATGGAACGAGATGCCATGCGGCACCAGCCCGCATTTGTGGGCGAGCTCGAGAATGTCGGCGGCATAAGCAGGCTCGCAGCCGAACTTGCGCGACAAGGGCCATTCGGCCCCGGAGCCGTCGCAATGGATGCGGCAGATCACGCGGCTGCCTGGTGCGGCGCGCGCCACCTTCTCGACCTCGGCCTCGCAGTCGACCGCAAACAGGCTCACCCCCATGGCCGCCACCGCCGCGATCTCGCTCTCCTTCTTGATGGTATTGCCGTAGGAGATGCGCTCCGGCGTACCGCCGGCCGCGAGCACCGCCTCGGTCTCGCTCACCGAGGCGACATCGAAACATGCGCCGAGCTCGGCGAGGAGCCTGAGAATGCCAGGCGCGGGATTGGCCTTGACCGCGTAGAAGACCTTGCTGTCGGGCAGCGCCTTGGCGAACAGGAGATAGTTCTCGCGCACGACATCGAGGTCGAGCACCAGACAAGGCCCTTCGTCTTTGCGCTGCTTGAGGAATTCGCGGATGCGTGCAGTCATCTCGACTGTGCTCCCTACCCGGCATGGCGGCGTGCGCCGCCTGGTGAACCTCCTGTGACGCGTGCGGCCCGCGCATCGCGCGAGCCCTGCATCACTGTGATTGTTGCCTTGGTCCGGATGAGGGAGAGATCCCGTTCCGCACGCCCGGCAAGAAGGACAAGCCTCTTCGGTAAATCCGGCATTGCGCCGGGGGTCCCAAAAAAGCCCGTTCCGTCGTTGCTTTAAGCCGCGTCCCCCGTGGAGAGCGGGGTGCGCCGGTTCGCCTCCGGCTGCCGATCGCATGAGCAAGGAAGTCAGGTCACTTCCTTAGGCGGCTGTCCGGCCTCTTGTCCGGATGCCCACCGATCGACACACGGCCACAGGCACGTGCGAAATTGGGCATCAATCCATTAGGCGAATTCGCCGCGACTCGCAAGCGATTTGCTCAATTTGATCGCTTCATCGTACGCCGCCGCCGGTGTGCAGACCGCATCAGCCGGCGGCGAGGGCGCGGATGACCAGCCGGTTGAGGCGGCTCGCAAAGGCTGCCGGATCGTCCGGCACCTCGCCGTCGAGGATCTTGGCCTGCTCGAACAGCAACGCTGAGAGGTCCGCGACCTCGTCCACACGGG
>JBAQJG010000200.1:0-9174 GCA_049300145.1 Chthoniobacterales bacterium
TCGTGGTTGTTGCCGTTCAAAGCGTTCGACGACGAAAGATTGTAGGTAAGATCGACAACTGAATGTCACAATTTTGTTGTCGATCCGGCGTGGCGATCCCGTTTAATTCTCCCGCGACTCGCAATCGAAATGAATCCGAACTCCGCCATTTACGTCCGCGGCCTCAGGAAATCGTACGGTGCCCTTGAAGCGGTTAAAGGAATCGACTTTGAAGTGCACACCGGTGAAGTGTTCGGATTGCTCGGCCCGAACGGCGCCGGCAAAACGACCACAGTTGAGATTCTCGAAGGATTGCGTTCGCGCACAGCCGGTGAAGTAAAAGTGCTCGACTTCGATCCGGACCGACAGAAGAAGCAATTGAAAGATCGTATCGGCGCTTGTCTGCAGGCTACGAATCTTCCTGACAAGATTACCGTGCGCGAGGCGCTTGATTTCTTCGGATCGCTTTACTCGCGCAAAGCGGACGCCGATATCCTGCTCAAAAGGCTGCAGCTCTGGGACAAGAAAGATGCCGGTTACGCCACGCTTTCCGGCGGACAAAAACAGCGCCTCGCTCTCGCTCTCGCCCTCATCAACGATCCGCAAATGCTTTTCCTGGACGAACCGACCACCGGACTTGATCCCCAAGTGCGACTCGAGATTCGCGAGTTGATCGAGGAGTTGCGCGCGGAAAAGCGCACTATCCTCATGACCACGCATTACATCGAGGAGGCGGAGCGTCTGTGCGATCGGGTGGCGATCATCGACGCGGGGAAAATCATTGCCATGGGCACGCCCCGCGAGTTGCAGGAGAAAAGCGCGAACCAATCGGCCATTGAGTTAAGATTGACTCAGCCGCTGAAAGAGGCCGCGCTACCGCAATGGGCGGAATCGATTCGCTCCGTCGTGAGCGAAGATCGACATCATATCACGGTTTATTCAAAAAAACCGGCGCGGACGTTGGTTGAAATGGTGAAGTGGGTCGACACCAATGGATTCGAGCTCGATGACGTTCATCTCTCGCGGCCGACGCTCGAAGACGTCTTCATTGAGTTGACCGGAAAAAAATTGCGCGACTAATGAAAGCCTTTCTCGCCTTCCTCAAGATCGATCTAAAGCTCGCGATGCGGAACCGGGCGGTTCTG
Organism: Chthoniobacterales bacterium; assembly: GCA_049300145.1. GTDB lineage: Bacteria > Verrucomicrobiota > Verrucomicrobiia > Chthoniobacterales > UBA10450 > AV133. Next base: position 1,125 of record JBAQJG010000200.1, read on the forward strand.
TTCTTCAACTATCTCTTTCCACTGATGTTCTTCTTCATTTTCGGCTACGCCTTTGACGCGAAACAGGGAAGCACAAGCGTGATTGTGGTCACAATGGTGACGACCATTGGCATTCTGGGCAGCGGATTCTTCGGCGCGGGGATGCGCGCCGTGCAGGAGCGTGAGGAAAATATTCTGCGGCGTTACAAGGTGACGCCGATCACGCCTGTGCCGCTGCTCCTCGCCTCGATTGTCATGGGCGTGATCCTTTATTTGCCCACCGTCGTCTTGATGCTCTTTCTCGCGCACAATCTTTACGGCATGCCGATGCCGACAAATCTTTTTTCACTTTTTCTGTTCGTTTGTGTTGGCGCGGCCGCTTTTCGATCTCTCGGCTTGATCATCGCCGCGGTCGTGAATTCTTCCCAGGAGGCCAACGTCCTCATCCAGATCGTTTACATGCCGATGCTGTTGTTGAGCGGCGCGACTTTTCCGCTCCAGTTCATGCCGAGCTGGCTGCAAATCGTAACCCAATTCATTCCGGCGAGCTATTTGGTGACAGGTATGTCCGGAATCTTGCAACGAGGAGAGACAGTCTTGCAAAATTCCAAATCGGTTTTCGCGCTTGTGGTTACGTTGTTGGTCGCGCTTTTCATTTCCACCAAGTTGTTCCGATGGGAGAAGGAAGAAAAGTTGCGACCGTCGGCGAAACTCTGGGTCCTTGTTGTTCTGTTGCCGTTCTTCTTTCTCGGCGGGTATCAAGCATGGAGCGGGCAGGAATTGGCGAAAGCGAAAATCATCCATCGCGATCTCAACCGTGGCGAAACGCGGCTTGTCCAGAATGCACGCATTTTCGTCGGGAACGGCAAAGTCATCGAATCGGGCGCGGTGCTGGTGCGTGGAGGCAAGATCGAGAATGTCTATGAGGGGAGTTTTCCGGATGCGAAATCGTTAAACGCCGAGCCGATCGACGCCGCCGGCAAGACCGTCTTGCCAGGTTTGATCGACGTGCACGTGCATCTGGGAGCGAGCGGCGGGTTTCCGGCCGATTTCATGAAGTACGATCCGAGCAAAGCGGCCGAGCGCGCCTTGGAATCGTACTTGTATTGCGGTGTGACCGCGGTCCGAAGCGTGGGCGATCGGCTCGACTACATGTTGAAGCTGCGAGAGAAATTCGGGAGCGGCGAAAGGCTTGGCACCGAGCTGTTCTTTTGCGGTCCGCTCTTTACCGCCGAGGGCGGACACGGCACCGAATACGCGAAATACATGCCGGAAGCGATGCGTGCGTCGTTCAATGCGCAGTTTGTGCGTACGCCGAAAAGCATGGAGGAAGCGCGCAAACAAGTGGACGACCTCGCCGCGCAAGATGTCGATGCCATCAAAGGCGTCCTCGAATCAGGTGTGCCCGGATATTCCTTCAACCGCATGGACGTAAACATTCTGCGCGCGGTCGTTGATGAAGCGCACGCGAAGAAACTTCCGGTCGCGATTCATTGCGGCAGGGCTGCAGATGTGATTGATGCCGTTGCGCTCGGGACGGACTCGGTCGAGCACGGTTCTTTTATCGACGCAATTCCTGACGCTACGATTGCCGAAATGAAGGCGAAAGGCATCGCCTACGATCCGACCTTGAGTGTGGTCGAAGGCTTTATGAATTTTGCCAAGGGCGACACGACGTTGCTCAAACGTTCCCTCGTTCAACAAGTCACGCCGAAAGACTTGCTCGATGGAACAGAGAAGGCGGCGACGAGCGATCAATTCAAAGGATTACGCGAAGGGCTAAGCCATTATCCGATGTCGATGCAAACCGGCGGCAATAATTTGCTCAAGGCCTGGCGTGCGGGAGTGATGCTGGTCACCGGCTCCGATGCCGGCAACTTTCTCGTTATGCACGGACCGACCGTGCAACATGAGATTGAGCTCTGGGTTGCGGCCGGAATTCCTGTGGACGTTGCACTGCAAGCCGCGACCTACAACGCGGCGAAGCTCTTGCGTGTCGATCATCGCATCGGCACGATCGAAAAAGGCAAGGAAGCGTCGTTGTTTATCGTGGATGGAAATCCGTTGCAAGATGTGCGCGCGCTGTCGTCGATCTCTGTCGTTTTAATGAAAGGCGAATACGTCGCTCGAAGAGAAATCTTCGAACAAAAGTAAATCTGTAGCTGCGGTCTCTGACCGCTGGTCGACCATAAAAAAGAGTGCGACGGTCGCAGACCGCCGCTAGAACAGCCGTATGGCCGTTCAACTTCCAGTCGATCATCTCGCGGAATTGTGGCCGTCGAAGTTTCGCGGTGTCCGAATGGCAGCGCTGCTTCATCCAGCGTCGGTTTCGGCGAAGCTTGAGCGCACTTCGTGCATACTTGAGCGGCACAATGGCGATCTTTTTCGAATCGCGGCGTTCTTTGGACCGCAGCATGGATTCCTAGGTCAAACGCAAGACAACATGGTCGAATGGCAAAGCTACGAGCATCCGCGCCTCCGCATTCCGGTTTACAGCCTTTACGGCGAATATCGCGAACCGACGCCGGAAACGCTGAAAGACGTCGATGTTTTGCTTGTCGATCTTCAAGACATCGGCGCGCGCTACTACACCTTTATCTGGACGCTTTATCTTTGCATGCGCGCCTGTGAAAAGCATGATGTGGCCGTCGTCGCTCTTGACCGGCCCAATCCGATCAATGGCCTAACGACCGAAGGGCCGCTGCTCGATCCGGCTTACAAATCGTTTGTCGGGATGCACCCTATTCCAGTTCGACACGGCCGCACGATTGGCGAATTAGCCACTCAGTTTCGTGATGAAGCTTTCCCCAAATGTCGATTGTCGATCTTGCCGATGAAAAATTGGGAGCGCGCCATGTGGTTTGATCAAACCGGTTTGCCCTGGGTAATGCCGTCGCCGAACATGCCGACGCTCGATACCGCGATGGTTTATCCGGGCATGTGTCTTCTCGAAGGAACGAATATTTCCGAAGGCCGCGGGACGACGCGCCCATTCGAAATGTTCGGCGCGCCGTTCATCGATGCGGCAAATCTTTGTCGCGAACTCAACGAGCTGCGATTGGCCGGCGTTTATTTTCGTGAAAATTATTTTCAGCCGACCTTTCACAAATTCGCTGGAGAACTTTGCCGCGGCGCACAACTCCACGTGGTCGAGCGCAACAGCTTTCTGCCTTTCAAGACCGGCGTGGAAATTATCAAATGCATTCGCCAGATTTACCCCGACCAATTCCAATGGAAGCAACCGCCTTACGAATACGAGTTCGAGAAACTGCCGATCGAGATTTTGCTCGGCCGACCAATCGCGGATTTCTTCGACGATTGATTCTCGGTGTCGTCGCAGCAACCTCATTGTCGATTTTGACGCCGCTTCCCGCCGATATTCCGTGGCCGGAAGTTGTGCAACGTCTGGCGCAGGAAAATGAAAAACTTGCGCGCCGCCCGCAGGGTCACAACGGCCAATACTTCGTTGTCTGCACGCTTTACTACACGCCGATGGAATCGGGTTTCACCTTCGAGCGTGGATTTGATGCAACACCGGTGACGAAACCTGGATTACACGGCCACACGTATCCCCGGGATTTCCTGCGCTCCGTAAGAAAAGAAGGTTTCGGCCGGATAATTACACCGGTGAACGGGCGCAACTACATTCGCTACAACGGTGGAAATTCATTTGCTTTTGCTTCGAAGCCAACAGGCGGCGGTGGCAGTCTCGTGGCGCGTTTTTCCGCGGCAACAAAACCGGGCCAAAGCGGCTTGCGTCACGGCGTAATTATCGAAACGCCATCTTCTACTGTGCGCGAAATTTTTGGCAGCACGCGATGGAAGATTGTCGATACGGGTGGCGGACTCCGTCGATGGCAAATCGATCTTTATTATGGCGAGGATGAGCCATTGGGTCCTGGCCGGTTCATGGCCCGGCCGCGCGGGACGACGTTTGAGTATGCGTATTCGGAAGGGAGAATTAGTAGGTGAGGTGAGTCCTTTTACCATTCGGCTCAGTTTTCACGGCGATCTTGCCTTTTTTCTAAAATCGAAAGCGGGTAATAAAATTGTCGAGCGCCGTCTCGGTGAGAAGACCTCGGTAAAAGATGTGATTGAGTCGTGCGGAGTGCCGCATCCCGAGATTGATTTGATCTTGGTGAACGGGCAGCCGGTTGATTTTTCACACATTTTAGAGTGCGAACAAGAAATTGGTGTCTATCCCATCCAGTCGCCGCATACGCTTTTTTCAGAAAATCGGTTACAAGTCAGAGCAATCGATCGATTTATCGCTGATGGCCATCTCGGAAAACTCGCGCGCGATCTACGCCTGCTCGGTTTCGATGTCCTTTACGATCGGGATGCGCAAGATCGACAACTACTCGCCGCCCTGAGCATCGAGAACCCCGAAATTATCGGGGCTCGCGGAGGCCATCGGAGTCGAGCGCTGCTCACGCGCGATCGCTGGTTGCTCATGCACAAGGTCGTGCGACATGGCTATTATCCGCGCTCCCAAGACCCGGCTGAACAAACCATCGAAGTAATGCGGCGCTTTGATCTCTTCTCCTCGATCGCTCCATTTACGCGTTGCCTGCGTTGCAATGCGCTGCTCGAAAAAGTAGAGAAAACCGATGTGATTGAGAAGCTCGAGCCGCTCACGCGAATCCATTACGAGCATTTCGGGCGTTGCACGGGCTGCCGCCAAATTTACTGGCCAGGATCGCATTTTGACAAGTTGCGCGCGCGCATTGCAGGAATTCGCACAACGCTGGCGCCCGAATCCCGATCTGAGAACCAAACATGAAAAAATCGATTCTTGTTTCGTTAGGCGCAATCGTTGTGTTCGTTTGCAGTTCGCTTGCTTATGGGCCGGCCGGTCATGAAATCGTCGGCGGAATTGCCGACAAGTTGCTCGCGAACACCCCAACGGCTGCCAGGGTCAATGCGCTGATCGACGGGATCACGCTCGAAAAAGCATCGGTCATTGCCGACGAAATCAGAGGTTGGGATAAGAATGGCGTCGATGGTCTCGCCGCCTTTCCTGATTATTCGGATCATCCGAAGATCGACAAGCAACTGCGCGATTTCTGGCGGGCGAATCCACCGACGCAAGATCTGAATTCAGCGGTTCCATCGCATCATTGGTTTCACTACACCGATGTGCCGGTGCTGAACGCGGCGAAATATTCGGACGGCAAGACGGGGCGCAGCAGGTGGGACATCGTGCATATGATCAATTACTGCATCGCGGTTTTGCAGGGTGAAACGCCAGAAAACGACGCGCGCAAGATCACGAAACCGGTCGCAGTGATTTTGCTCGCTCATTACGTGGGCGACATTCATCAGCCGCTGCATGTCGGCGCCGAATATTTTGATGAAGCCGGCCACGCGGTCGATCCAGATAAAGGCACAGCGGCTCTTGGGGACGAAGGGGGAAACACATTCGCGCTTTACCTCAAGAGTGGAACGCCGGAAGAAATGACGCATCGCGCTTTGAAGCTGCATCCGTTTTGGGACAATGAAGCAGTCATGGCGAACTTACCATCGCTATCGTTCACGATGTCGAAGGAAGAAAGATACGAGAAGACTGAGCGCGCCAAGATCCGATTAATCGGTCGGCTCACGCGCGACGAACCCAGCGACTGGCGATTGCCGGGCAGCGTCGCGTTGAAAAATTACGCGGAGGCGTGGGCCGACGAGATCCTGCCGATCGCGCGGGAGGCGCACGAACGATTGCGATTCACAAATGTGCATGGGCAGCACGAAGAAAACCGGGTGGTAGCGGCGGGAGTTGCGCGGGAAAAAAGTGCGCCTGATCATGTGGCCTACGCCGATTGGGCAGCGAAAATTGTTCGGGAGGAATTGCACAAAGCCGGCTGGCGCCTTGCCGACCTGCTAGAAAACGCGCTTAGATAAAACGAGCGCCGACGTTTCATCGGCGCTCGTCAAATGCGATTGTAAAATCGTGAATCGTGAATCGTCGAATCGTTAATCCGTGTAACGATGTAACCTTTCAACGAATCACGGAAGTCCGATTACGCTTCGGTTTTCTTGGCCGACTTGTCGCACTCTGTCTTGAGTTTGGCGTATTGATCAGCCGAAAGAATTCCTTTCGCCTGCTTTAAGAATTTTGCGCGACTTTCTTTCGTGCATCCCGCCTTCGTGCACTCCGCCTGCCAGGCCTCAATCTTCGCCTTTTGATCCGGCGTGAGATTGAGACCTGCCAAATTGGCGCACGCGGCCTGATTGGAAGCATTCTTTGCGCAACACGCTTTTCCACCTGCGAAAGCGGGCGATGCCGCAAGCATCGCTACCGCTACTACTGCTGTTCCGAGGATTTTAATCATGGTGAATGCTGAGACAGGCGCGATGCAAGAACTGTTCAATTTGTATTCGTCGATGATCCGCCTTTGTCATTCTAACCTCAGAATGAAAAAAGCTGATGGCGAACGCGAACCAAGCTTGAATTGCTCAGTAGAAATGCCCCGTTAGAACCAAGGAACGACGGCTGTCCAGCGGTCCCGCCTTGATACAGATCTTTTCGCGCCGCTACCTTTGCGAGCTTAACTGCGCCTGCGCGCGGCGCAGATTGTCGGCCGCACCTTTCAACTCCGGCTTGAGACGCAGCGCTGCCTCAAATTCCGGAATGCTCTCCCGGGGTTTCCCGGATGCAAGGAGGGCCAACCCCAGATTGTTATGAGCCTCGGCACTGTTGGGATTCAGCCGGAGCGCTTCGTGAAGTTGCTCGATAGCCTCTGGCATTCTGCCCACCAACTCCAGCGCGAGTCCAAAGTCAGCCCGAATGTCTGCGTCTTTGGGCGCCAACTGCAACGCGCGGCGCATCTCCTCAACCGCGGCTTCATCGCGGTTCTGCTTCCACAGTGCCTGGGCCAACTGTACGTGCGCTTTCGGCGCGTCCGGCTGTGAACGAATTGCGGCTTGGAAATACTCGATGGCTTCCGGCAGCTGGCCTTGGAGCGTACGAGTAACACCCATGCCCACCAGGCCGTCGTAGAAATTGGGGTCGATCTGCAATGTCTTCTCAAAATGCGCCGCGGCCTCATCGTATCTGCCGCTACCGCCCATGGCCAGGCCCAGATTGTATTCTATGTGGAGATTAGGTGGAGTAACTGCGAGCGCGTGGTTATACAAAGTGAAGCTGTCACTCCAGAGGCGAATCTGCGCGTTCGTAAGAGTAGCAAGAACCAGTAGAAACACGCCGGCTATCGCCGCGCTGAGCAACGGCGCAACGCGTCGCGTCTTCACGATGTCCGCTAATCCGAACACCACCGCAATGAACAAACCGATTGACGGAATATAGAAGTAGCGGTCGGCCATGGTTTGCCCGCCAACCTGAACGAGTCCGATAACGGGAACCAGTGTTCCCAGGAACCAAAGCCAGCCTACAATGAGGTAAGGCCGGATTTTCCCTTGGAAAAGACAGAATGCTGTAATCCCGATCAGCAGGAATGCTGCGCCGATGATCTGCCAGGCCGGTATGCCCGTCGGCGCGAACGGGTAATAGACGGCCAGATCATTCGGCCAGAACGTGAGCACTAAGTATTTCGCATACGAAACAAGCGCGTTCGACAGCCGCAGCGCAATAGGAAAATCCGTGAATGTGCGCACAGCGCTTGCATGAGATTGCGCGACGGATGTGATAACCGCGGACGCCGCCACGAGAGCAACCAACGGTAGTTTCTCCCACACCAGCGACACGATCCCTGTAGCCGCTTCCCTGTGGGAAGCGCCCCACAGATGTTCCTTCGCCATCGGGTCTCGCAGGCGGCGCAACGGCCAGTAGTCCAGCAGCAGCATTACGAAAGGCCAGGTCACTAGCATCGGTTTGGCCAATAACCCCAGCCCGAGCGTTATGGCGGTCCACACGTACCGGGCGATCGAGGGTGCTTCTGCATAGCGCACATAAGCGATCAGGGATAGCAATCCGAAAAATGTGGACAATGTATCTTTGCGTTCAGACGCCCAAGCGACTGACTCCACGTGCAGCGGATGAAGCGCAAAAAGCGCCGCGATCAGCGCGCTTGGCCATCGAGCGTGTGTTGTTCGCAGCAGAAACCAGAAGACAAGCACC
>JBAQJG010000201.1:0-6950 GCA_049300145.1 Chthoniobacterales bacterium
GTTCCGCCTCCATTTGGTCGAGCTTCGCCTTCTGGTCGGATGTGAGAAGAGGCGCGATCTTCGAATTCGTCTCCGCGATCCGATCCGATATTCGCTTCGTTGTCGCCACGCGGATCGCTTCGATGTCGGACGCCGTTTGCTCCATCAGCGGCTTGATCTGCGCAGTCTGCTCGGGAGTGAGGGAGAGGCGCGATTGCAGGCGCGCAAGGATATGACGCGACATCTCAGTTGGCGTCGGCGGACGAAGAAACGTTCTTTGCACATACGGACCGGTGAGCATACCGATGAACAAACCGGCCACGAAGATCAGCGTCGCGTAAAGAACGACCTTCCAGGAGCGCGCCTTTGTCATCGGTCGAGCCCGGCAAGGAGGGCGGAGTTTACGATTCTGGTTTCCAGATCCACGCGCTGCCAAAGCTGGGCGATATCCTCACGTTTCCAGGCGCCACCTGCCACCGCAACGACGCAAGCCAGGATCGCCGCCCAACGAAAAACCCGGACCATGCCGATGTCGGTCTTCGCAGACGCGCGCGAACTTCTCCACTGTGCTAAAACCGCGGTCTCCATTCCGAACGGCAGCTCCGAGGGAACCGGGTCACGAGCGCGGCGCGCAAGCGCGAACGCCCGATCGAGCAATTGTTCGGTTCCTTTCATGTAACAGCTAAAATCTCCGGTTGGTTAAGCATTTTTTTCATCTTCGCGCGAGCCCGAAATGCCCGGACCTTGATGGCGGATCGGCTCCAGCCTGTCAACGCGTGAATCTCCTCCACTGATTTTTCCTCCAAATAGAGCAGGGTTATGACCAGCCGGTCCTCGGGAGAAAGTTGGGCGATGAGTTCGGTCACCAGTTTCTTGGCAAGATCGAAGTCGTCATTGGTGGCAGTGTCAATCTCGGTGGCGGCGAGCTGCTCGATCCCAGCGGCGATTTCTTCGCTGAAATCGCCGAGACGCCATTCCGGACGAATCTTTTCCGCCTTCAGCGCGTTGAGACAGGTGTTGACCGCGATGCGGGAAATCCAATGCTGGAGCGGCATGCGGCCACTGTACTGGTTGAGTTTGTGAAAGACTTTGATGAAAATCATTTTGAACCAGGTCTTCTTCGGTAATCCGCCGCGGCAGATGCGCGCGGACAAGCTTGAGGACGAATGGATGAAAGCGGCGCAATAATTCCCGGGCGGCGACTTCGTCGCCCTGCTCGATCCGGCGGAGGCCATCCTCTTCGTCAAAGTTGTCATGTTGCATTGGAGATCAGTGACGTGACTCCACTCTACGATTAGAGACAACGTTGTCTCATCACGGTTACATCCAATTCGCGGAATTAATCGCTGACCTGTAACCGCTCAGCCGCGTTGGTGTCTTTAGTGCCAACACCATGATCGACTGAAAACAAATCGGATGAAAATCAAAACTTTGGTCTTTTGGATTCTGTGGGTGGAGAATTCGCTCACCTTGCAAACAGTTAGCGGACAAAATTCAGATTCCGCTTCGGCTTTCTCCTTTTCAAGGCACCTCGACGATGTTGATCTTCGCCGACAAGCGCACGGTGCGCAGGTAGCAATCTTTAAACAGGCGCGTCCGCTCTTGAGCGCTGAGCAACGAACGACGCCGCACGCGCTTCAAGCTTTTCAAGCGCTCGGAGCAGCAGACGCAAAGCCGCTTTAAGCCAATCCTAACAAATCAACTATCAGTATGAAAAAACTGACTTGTTTCTCAATCGCTCTTGCATTCATCAACGTCGCCTACGCCGGCCCAGAGACCTTTTCGGCCAAAGAGGTAGTACCAGCTCCGACAACTCCGCTAATCTGGTATCGCGACAATGAGTGGAACATAAGTGCCTGGTTTGCTTACGCGTTTCCCCGAACAGACGACGGTCGTAACAGCTTGGCTGACACATTTTCCGCAAACCCGGGGCGTGGCACGTACGATCGTTCCTGGCAGACAATCATTCGTTCGGCGGCGGAGCGGAAGTGAAATATTTCTTTCACCGCTACTTCGGCATTGGAATCGAAGGCTTCGCCCTGGCATCGGACGGCACTGGTTATACGGTCGAGAATTTTGGCGCGACGGCGGCTTTCAAGGAACGTGACGAGCACGCAGTCGGAGGTGCGCTAGGCACTGTGACTTTGCGGTATCCGATCGGTCACACGCGGTTCGCACCGTACGTCTGGGCGGGTGGTGGCGGAGCTTTCGGCGGCCACAATGAAACGGCCGTTTACGTTGGCGGAAATCTTGAGCGAATCAACCATGATGTTGAATCCCGTGCGATGGGCCAATTTGGCGGCGGGTTCGAGGTTCGTGTTACCCCGCACATTGGATTGCTCAGCGACTTTAGCTGGAACGTTGTGGACGGCACCCACAATAACTTCGGCATGGTGCACCGGTATCAATTTCGGGTTCTAACCACGTGATCCGCTTGAGAAATCCCCCGTTGTCCTTACCACACGGCATCGCGAAAGATGCGCTGCGGAAGACGTTGGGCGCAAACGTCCGACGAGCACGAACGGCACGCTCGATTAGCCAGGACGAACTGGCGGCGCGTTGCGGACTGCATCCGCGTACCGTCGTGAAGATTGAGGTGGGCGAAATAGGAATCCGGCCAGAGACGCTCGATCGGATCCAGCGCGCCATTGATTGCTTCAAGAACGGAGCGATCGAGAAAGCAAAGCTCAAAGGAAAGGAGCGCCGGAAATGAAGCAATGGAACATGCGACACGTTGGAATTTTCGACATCAATTTCGATACCGGCGAACACTATTGGTCGGCCGAGCTCCGGCGCATTCTGCGAGTGCCGGATGGCATGCCACCTGAGTTCTTAACTTTATTGCAGCACGTCCATCCTGATGATCGGCGGGCGCTGATCGCCTTCGCGATGGAGCCTCTGCAAGGAAAGTGCCCGCAACACCGCTCCTTCGAACATCGCCTGCTCGATCCCGATGGCGGTGTGCGTTGGGTGCACGTCGAAGCGGGGGCAGCTTTTCGCGCTGGCAGCGAAGGCGACGTGATCCGTGTAATCGGACTAGTCACGGAAATCGCTGGACCAAAAATGCCGGTAACGCCGGCAGAAAATTTCGTGTCCATAGGTAACGGCAAAGCAGCGCCGATGTCTTTAGTAGAGAAACAACACTGCCTAACTCACATATGAAACCAACGAAACTACCGATTCTTCTGTTCGCCGCGGCGCAAATGTTCGCGGCAAACTTCGTCAGCGCTCAAACAGTGTCCGTGAGCCCGGTCGTACCGATCACAGCGCACGGCCTGCCGCTATTTGCCAAACTGAACTTGAACGACCTGCTCACTCGGCTTCTGTTGCTGACAGACGCGCAGAAGGCACAGCTCCAGCCGTACGTTGATGCGGTGCAACCGCAGCTTGACGCCATTCATCAGCAGGCGCATCAGGGTGAGAATGCGTTGCTAACGCAGCTGTACACAGCAATCCGGCCATTGCTCAACCCGGAACAACAAACCAGGCTCGACGCCTTTGAAGCGATGCGCGGGGCCGGGCCGCCATCTAGTCCTGTTGCGGTCGAACCGATCTTTGGCAACGGCTTCGGACGCGAATCGCAGTGAGGCGCGTTCCGTCGGACGAGTATCAAAAGGTTGTCAAACGGCGGTCCGTAACCCTGCGAACATGGCAAATCGCATCGGGTTTGCCCCGTATTTAAACCGAATGTCAAAAAGGTTCCTCAAGGGTTCGACCCAGGTAAACAGCAGTCAGAGGTCAGGGGCGGCGGAAAAAAAGCCGTAAATGATCCCCCCGCGGCGGGATTACCGGACCCCGTAAGCTCCGAGGAATTCCTGTATTACCGAAAGTGTTTCCGGGGTCGAATTCGTTAGGCCCGGAAACGAAGTGGCAGAAGAAGATGCCAGGAGCTACTACTAACAGTCGCTGCGAATCGCGATGATCGGATCGACCCGCGAGGCTTTCCAGGCCGGAACCAAACAGGCGCAAATGGAAATGGTCGCGAGCGCTCCAACCGCGGCGCAAAAGCTAAGCGCGTCCAGCGGACTGACCTCGTACAGAAGGCTGGAAAGCGATCGTGTCACAACCAGCGCCCCACCGATGCCAACAACTGAGCCGACGGCAATGAGCACCACCCCATCGTACAAGACGTTCGAAATCACTCGTGTTCGCGTAGCACCCAAGGCAATTCGGACACCGAATTCACGCGTCCGCTGCGACGTAGCGTAGGAAATAACTCCGTAAACTCCGATCACGACGAGCAGAAGTCCAATCGCGGCAAAGGCGCTCAAAAAAATCGCCGTGTAACGTCTTGTCGCCACTGATTGCGCAACCAATTCTTGCACGCTTTGAACATCGACCGGCTGGTCCGGACGGACGGCATGGATGCGGTTGCGCAACCCATCAGCCAGGCTCATCGGATTGCCTTCACCGCGCACCAGAAGGCCCATCCCAGACATGTCGTGATTCGTCTCGTCCTGCAAGTAGGGCATATAAACCGCAGGCGCCGCCGGCGCGTCGAGCGGGCCATGTTTCATGCTACCGACAATGCCAACCACTTCGCGGAGCTTAGGCGTTTCGCTGCTGCCTCTTCTTCCTGGCCCGGTGTAGTTGATTCCAATCCTCTTGCCGATTGGGTTCTGGCCCGGCCAAAACTGCCGCGCGGTCTCCGTGTTAATGATGACGATCGCCGGCGCATCGGCGTTGTCATGTTGGGTAAAGGACCTTCCCGCGACTAACGAGGTGCCAACAGTGCGAAAGAAATCGGCGCTGGTCCAGGAGCCTTCGACTAAAGGTAAGTGAGTGGGATCGTTCGCGCGATCGTCAAAGACTAACGTGGCTATGGCCGCGTCTCGCCCAGGTCTCCAGTCAGACAGCGCGGCGGAGCGGACTCCCGGCAGCGATGATGCTTCCGCTAACACGCTTTCCCAGAAGGCGCGACCTTCCTTGCTGTAAGTAAGGAGCGCAGCCGGATCACCAGAAGGAGGCGACTCATGCCGGAGGTAAACACGGAATAACGACTGAGTTTGAAAGCCTGGATTCGTATGCATGACACGCCAAAAGCTATGCAGCAGCAGGCCGACGATAGTTGTCAGCACAACAGCGCAGGCAATCTCAGTCACAACCAGGGCTGACAGCGAGGACCGACGACGGCCCCCTATCTCGAGTCCGCGCGGCCGCAAAGCAGAAGAAAGATTCAATCGCGCGAAGCCAAGCGATGGAATCCAACCAAAGAGTAACGTGATAGCGACCGCGATCGCGGCTGTTACTACTAAAGCCGGAGCGTTCAAATGCACGCCATCAACTCGCGGCAAGGCCAGATTTGGAATTGTAGCCAAAACCCGCAGGGCTCCCCAGGCAAGTAGGAGTCCCACCGCGCAGCCAGCTCCGCTTAGTAACATCGCCTCGCTGACAAGCTGTTGGACAAGCTGCCCTAGGCCGGCGCCCAGGCTGAGACGCACGGCCATTTCGCTTTGCCGCTTCACCGCACGAGCTAGCAGCAGCGCGGCAACATTCACACAAGCTACTACGAGGATAAGCAAGGCTGCCGCCAGCGTGGTGATCAGTGGCAGGCGCACATTTCCGATCAGATCTTCCTTTAGCGACACCAACCGCACGCGCACATCGCGTGGTTCTTCCGGAACACGACGGAGGATTGCTGTAAGATCCTCTTCTGCCATTGATGGAGAAATTCCGGGTCGCAGCTCACCAACAACGCACAGAAATTTGTTTCCGCGCCACTGCATGAAAGGGTAGCTCGGTCGAGTGGTCAGCTTCGGCCACACGTCCGTGTCGGGGAACAGGTCGGACATCGGCGGCAGAACTCCTATGATCGTGCAGCTTTCACCCTGTAAGCGAATGATCCGACCAATCACATGTGGATCGCCGCCCAGCTGGTTCTTCCAGAATCGGTACGATACGATCATCGTATCGTCTTTGAAGTAGGTATATTCCCGCGGTTCATATGATCGGCCGAGATATGGGCGGATGCCGAGCATAGGGAAGAAATCTTCCGACGCGGCCGTGCAGTTCACCAGCCTCGGCTCACCATCTCCGGTCCAGGTGAAGGTAAAACGCGGCAGGTACTCCGCGATGTGCACAAAGGACCTGTTCTGCTCGAGATAATCCACGAAATCCGGTCCCGAGGCGGCAATTCTATTTTGTCCGATGGAATCGGAGCTGGCCCAGATCGCATAAAGCCGCTCCGAATGGGCATAAGGCAGTGGCCGAATTAACACATCCTGCATGACGCTCAACATCGCCGCGCTGGCCCCGATGCCGATCCCAAGCGTGAGGATGGCAAGGACGGCGAACCCGGGCTTTTTCGCGAGCATTCGCAGCCCGAACCGGATGTCGTCTATAACACCGACCAGCATGTTCCCGCGGGTATTTGCTCCGAGCGGCGGCCGGCGGAGCGGTCTACGCCGCTCGACAGATTTCAGCCCATCGCCTAACGAGTCAGGCAGGGTCAATCCTTCAAGTGCGGCGCGCTTCGCTTCTTCTTCCGACGCGCCGCGACTAATTGCATACTCGTACTGCTCGTCCAAATGCTGCGAGAGCTCTTCGATAATTTCGAGCTCACGTTCGGCCGAAAGGTTCAGTCCGGCGATGCACGCACGAATCTCGGATTTGAAGTCAGGCATATTCAATTCCGGTAATCCGAGCGATGGCTTCGACGAATTCGCGCCAGCCGTCGCGTTGTGCTGCGAGGATCTTTCTGCCCGCCGGCGTAAGTCGATAGTAACGGCGGCGCCGCTGTCCCGGCTTCTCTACCCAACGGCCACGGATCCAACCGCGATTTTCCAGGCGATAGAGTAATGGGTAAAGCGAAGCCACGTTGAATCGTAACGCACCACGCGATCGCAACTCGATGAGTTGCCCAAGTTCGTAACCATGACGCGGTCGATCTTCGACCAGCGACAGAATCAACAGCTCGGCGCTGCCCTTTTTTAATTCCCGATCGAGGACCGACGATGACATATATGTTAATG
>JBAQJG010000202.1:0-14762 GCA_049300145.1 Chthoniobacterales bacterium
GCGCTGGCCGAAAAGTTGGGGAAAGCCCTCGTCGACGATCCGCCGCTGACCCTGAAAGAAGCCGGAATTTTTCGCGACGGTTACGATGTCGATCTTGACGAGCTGCGTCAGGCTTCGCGCGATGGGAAGAACTGGATCAGCCAGTTGCAGGAGCGCGAGATCGCGGCCACCGGCATTAAGTCACTCAAGGTCCGCTACAATTCGGTCTTCGGCTACTTTATCGAAGTCACAAAATCGAATCTGGCCAATGTGCCCGCGCATTATACGCGCAAGCAAACGACGGTCGGCGGCGAGCGTTTCATCACTCCGGAGCTAAAGGAAATAGAAGGAAAAATTCTTGGGGCGGATGAGCGCGCGAGAAATCTGGAGTACGAGCTTTTTCAAAAACTGCGCGACGAGACGGTGCGCGAACTCGGTCCGATACAGGAGACAGCGGCGGCGATCGCAATCGTCGATGTTATCTGCGCGCTCGCGGAGACGGCGCGGCTCTTCAATTATTGCCGGCCTGGGCTCAACGAATCATTTCGGCTCACTATTAAAGATGGCCGTCATCCGGTACTCGATCAAAATTTGGTCGAAGAGAAGTTTGTGCCCAACGACACCTCACTCGATGGCGAAAACATGCGGCTGGCGGTCGTGACCGGCCCGAACATGGCCGGCAAATCGACTTATATTCGGCAGGTCGCGCTGATTGTGTTGATGGCGCAGACTGGCAGCTTCGTGCCGGCGGCGAGCGCCGAGATCGGTCTGGTCGATCGCATTTTTACGCGCGTCGGGGCGAACGACGATCTCGCGCGCGGGCAATCGACGTTCATGGTCGAGATGAACGAGACCTCGAACATCGTGAACAACGCGACCGAGCGCAGCCTCGTGATTCTGGACGAGATCGGTCGCGGAACATCGACATTCGATGGGCTATCCATCGCATGGAGTGTCGCAGAATTTCTCCACGACAAGATCAAGGCACGCACTCTTTTCGCGACCCATTATCACGAACTGACCAAGCTGGCGGAGGGGCGCAGCGGCGTTTGTAATTTCAATGTCGCCGTGCGCGAGTGGAACGATCAGATCATTTTCCTGCGCAAGATCGTGCCGGGCGGCGCGGACAAGAGTTACGGCATCCAGGTAGCGCGGCTGGCTGGATTACCAAAGGAAATTTTGGATCGAGCGAAAGATATTCTGGCGCATTTGGAAAACCCGGATGGCGCCGTGACGGCTTCCAAGAAAAAGCAAAGATCGACGAGGGCTATCTCGAAGGCCGAGAAGCCGCAGTTGGATTTGCTGTAGTGGCGGGCGTGTCGCCTACAAATCAAAAAGATGCGGCCGGCACGGCCGCCTCTACAGTTTTGAACTGACGGCGCATTCGCCGAACCTATAATGGGCGGCCAACGCGCTTAACATGCCGATCAAGAAAGAGAAAGATCTGAGCGAGACGCAGCGCAGCCACTGGTTGAAAGCCGTGGCCGCGATTGAGCTGCGCAATTTTGGTTACGCCATTTCGCTTTTGCAGGGAATTCTGAAACAGGACCCTGAATTTTTGACCGGCCGGCAATTGTTACGGCGCACGGAGGTCGCAAAAAACAAAGTGGCCAAGAAAAGTTTTTTTAAGATCTCGACCACGCCCATCGCGGTGTTGAAAGCGCAGCGAGAAATGAAGAAGGATCCGAAGCGCGCGGTGGAGATGATCGAAGAGCTTTTGGAAGACGAGCCGTACCATTGCCAGGCGAATCTGCTTTTGAAGGAAGCCGCGTTAGCAGCGGGCTGGCCGGAGATTGGCGTCTTCGCGCTGCGCACCTTGCTGGAAGAAAATCCGTGCGACGTGAAATTGCTGCACGAGCTCGGTCGTTTGTATCACGACATGGGCCAGAACGAAAACGAAGTCGAGGTTTATAACCGAATTTGCGAGATTAATCCGCTGGATGCCGCAGCGCTTCGGCTCGGTAAAGATGCCTCGGCGCGCGCCTCCATGACGACTGGCGGCTGGACGCAGGCGGAAAGTTACCGCGACTTGATCAAGAACAAGGAGATTGCGATTTCACTCGAGCAACAAAGCCGGGTGGAGTTGACGGGCGAATCGCTCGATCAACAAATCGCCCAAACCTACGCGCTCCATCAAGCTCAGCCGGAGAGTATCGATTTGGCGCGACGTCTGGGCATACTCAACGAACAGAAGGAGGAGATCGAGGCGGCCACCGCCTGGTATCAATATGCCGCTGATCTGACCAAGGGTACCGATGCCGGGCTGGTCCGGAAAGTTTCCGATTTGAGAATGAAACGCTTCGAACATGAGATCGCCGGGCATGAAGAGTTCCTCTCTACTCACGGCGCCGGCGATGAGCTTTATGAGAGAAAATCCGAGGAATTGAGGATCGCGAAGAAAAAGCGCACAGAAATTCTGATCGACGATGCGCGCCAGCGAGTGGAGCGGAATCCAACCGACTTGCAACTTCGCTTTGAACTGGGCGAGCACCTCGTCAACGCGGGGCATTTCCGCGAAGCGTTGTCCGAGTTGCAGCGAGCGCGGCAAAATCCAAATGCGCGTTTGAAAGCGATGAACCTGCTCGGCCGCTGTTACCGCGAACTGGGGATGCTCGACCTGGCCATGAAACAACTGGAAGAGGCATCGAAAGAGATTCTCTCGATGGACGCAATAAAGAAAGAAATCGTTTACAATCTCGGCCTCGTTTACGAGCGGATGAGCGAGCGGGAGAAGTCGCTCCATTGCATGAAACAGATTTACGAAGCGGATTACGGTTACAGGGACGTGGCCGAACGCGTGGAGGCTTCCTACGAACGGGCGTGAGTGAATCAAGAATCCGACAGTCAGAACTCGGAAGGTCCCAGGTCAGCTATTAGTTACACGCCCAGTCTGGAAGTTTGTCTGATCATCCTGATTGCGACGCTGGCCTATTTTCCGGCGCTGCATGCTGGATTCATCTGGGATGATGACTGGTACCTGACGAACAACCCGCTCCTGACCGCGCCCGATGGGTTGCGTCGCATCTGGTTTTCACTCGAATCGCCGTCACAATATTTCCCGCTGGTTTATACCTCGTTTCGCTTCGAACGCGCGCTTTGGGGGCTAAATCCCTTCCCCTATCATCTGGTTAATCTCATTTTGCACATCGCAAACGCTCTTCTGCTTTGGCGATTGCTCGCGAGGCTGGCCATCCCCGGGGCGTGGCTGGCCGCGGGAATTTTCGCATTGCACCCAGTGCAGGTGGAATCGGTCGCATGGATCACGGAACGAAAAAATGTGCTGATGGGTTTCTTCTTTTTGCTAACGCTCCTCGCGTGGGCTGCGTTCGTGAACAATCAAACAGCGCGGCGCTGGCGTTTCTATTGGCTGGCTTTGCTGCTCTATGCGCTCGCACTGTTTAGCAAATCGACAGCGTGCACGTTACCCGCGGCGTTGCTTCTAATCTTGTGGCTGCAAAAAAAACCGATCGATCGGGAGCGAGTGATTCAAGTTATTCCGTTCGCTTATTTTGCGCTGCTGATGGGTTTGGTCGCCATCTGGTGGGAACGCTACCATCAAGGCACATCGGGACCGCAGTTCGATCTCAGTTTGCCAAAGCGATTGCTTGTTGCGAGCCACGCCATTTGGTTTTACGCCGGCAAATTGATCTGGCCGTCGAAACTGGCCTTCATTTACCCGCGCTGGAACATTGTTCCCACCGATCCGCTTGCCTATGGATGGCTGGTTGCGGCCCTCGGAGTATGCGCGGCGATTTACTTTGCCCGGCGTTATGTTGGACGCAGCATTGAAGTCGCGATCGCGTTTTATGCAGTCACGCTCAGCCCGCTGCTCGGTTTCATCATGCTCTTCACTTTCCGCTATACCTTTGTGGCCGATCATTATCAGTATGTAGCCAGCATTGGATTGATTGCTCTAGCGGCCGCGGCATTGACGAAATTGTCCTCAAAGTGGCGCATCGGCTGGCACATTGAAATCGCATTGGCGGCGCTGCTTTTTCTGGTACTGGGCGGCCTCACCTGGCGACAAACGCACGTTTACCAGAACCCGGAAGCGCTCTGGAGTGACACAGTGGCAAAGAATCCCGCCTGTTGGATGGCGTACAATAATCTCGGAACGGAATTCCTCCGCCAAGGGCAAACAGACAAGGCCATAATTCATTTTCAAAAATCCCTGGAGATCAAGCCGGATCACGCCGAAGCGCATATCAACCTTGGCAATGCGCTCCTGGACAAGGGCGAAGTCAGCGAATCGATCGAGCATTATTTGAAGGCGCTCCAGTTGAGACCTAACCTGGCCGAAGCGCATCACAATCTGGGCTGTGCCCGCGCGCAACAGGGGAAAACGGAAGAAGCGGTTCGCCATTATCAAAAGGCTTTGCAGCTCAAACCCCGTTACCCGGAGGCGCATTATAATCTCGCGCTCGCGCTGGTTCTGCTTGGCCACCGTGATGAAGCCGCGGAACATCTGACTGAAGCGTTGCGGATCAAGCCTGATTACACGGAGGCAAAACGCGAGCTGCAAATGCTCGGCGTGCCAGTGTCGAAATGATTCAGAGGTCAGGTGTCGAGGGTATCGATCTTGCCTTCGGTAAGAGGCTCAGATTGTCACGTCCAAGCGTATAAGAACTTTCGATTCCCAGATGTGAGGATTATCCGGTATCTGCGACAAATGAAATTACGTATGAAAACCAAGTTTAACATTCTCTCAACGTTCGGAATTATCGGCCTGACAATCGGCTCTCTCTGTTTTGCCGGCGGGGCGATGGCTCAGACTGAACCGAAAAAGAACAGCGACGCGGCGGTGAACTCAGAAGTCGCGACAACGAAGGAAAAGCCATCGAGCGCCCAAAGCTCCTCTCTTGGCGAGAAGGACAAGACATTCCTAAAGAAAGCGGCCAAGGGCGGCATCATGGAAGTCGCGATGGGAAAATTGGCGAGCGAGCAGGGTCAAAGCGCGGACGTGAAAAAATTCGGCGAGCGAATGGTAACCGATCACTCGAAGGCCAATGATGAGCTGAAGTCCATTGCGAAGAAAAAAGGCGTTAAACTGCCGAGCAAGAAGCTGAGCGAGAAGTGGAAATCAGATAAGGATTACATGGATGCGATGGTGAAGGACCATGAGAAAGATCTTGCTGAATTTCAAGAGGAGGCCAAGGAGGGAACTGATTCCGACCTAAAGCAATTCGCGGAAAAAACTGCCAAGGTGATCCAAGAACACCTCGATCTCGCCAAAGAAACCCAGAGCAAGCTGCAATAGTCAGCAAGGTTAGTTGATTGCGACGCGGCACGTCGCTTTTTTTCAATCGCCTTGGCTATCCCGTTTCTTGGGCATTCGGGCACGCCCCGATATCTCCGCACTGAAAAAATTCCGTGAGGAGGCTTGGCGCAGTTCCCGGTCGCGGTAAACTTCGCTTCGTGACCGAGCGCCCACCGATGATGTCAGGCTTGCCCAGTCTGCATGATTTCATGCCGAAGTTTTATCGCGGCGGGCCGGTGCGGCTTTACTTACCTTTGCTTTACGATCTGGCGGCGCTCGAAAAACCAAAGTTGATCGTGACGATCGGGTTCGATGAAGGGGAGGCATTCTTTACTCTTTGTCAGGCCGTGCGCGAAAAGCGAATTGAGTGCCGGTGCATTGCTATTCGTCGCGACGAAGACCAGGAGAGCGAGGATGCTGTCTGGCAAGCGGGTCGAGCCTACGGCGAAGAGTTTTACGGTGAAACCGCGCAATTTCTCGCAGGCGCGCCAGTTGATCTGGCAAAGAATTTTGCAAACGACGACGTCGATCTTTTGCTAATTGACGATTGCGATTCGGGATCAACCGTCCGCCAGGAATTGGCCGCCTGGAAATCAAAGCTCGCATCGGGCGCGATTGTTGTCGTGCACGGGCTTGGGCTTGAGCGTGACGACGCCCCGCGCCGTGCGTGGGTGGAATTCATTTCTCGTCGTGCCCATGCTGAGTTTCGTGAGGGAGTCGGCCTGGGCGTGGCACTGGTGGGCGAGCCGGGGGGAGGCCAGTCACTTTTGCAGAACCAACTCTTCGCCGGCGGTCGCGGGCTGGCGGAAATTTATTCTCTAGCGGCCGAGAGAATCGAAGCGCAAGCGCGGGCCGCGCGCATTGAACGAGAGAACGCCGCGTTCCAGACGCGGCAAATCTGGTTGGACTCTGTTCTCGGCGACCGATGGAAGGCGCAGGAGATCATGGATTATCAGGTGCGCGTCATTTCAGATTGGCAAGACAAATTCGACTCGCTGCACCGCGATCGCGAAAAGGCGCAGGAAATCATGGATGCGCAAGCGGAACAACTGACAGCGGTTCGACGGGAAGTCCGGAACTTGAAGCAGCAGATCAAAGAGCAGAAAAGAATCTTAAGAGAACCGAAGGTAGAGCGCCCGATTTCAGAAAAAATCGTCCGTGAACTTCGGCGACTCCCGCGCAATTTGCGGCGGATATTTCTGCCGGAAACGAAAACTGCGCCATCCAAACAAACTGTGTCGCCGCCAGTTGTCGATCCAGTGGAGCGCTACGCGGCATGGATTCGCGAGCACGAGCCGGATGCAGATGGGCTTGAGGAGCAGCGGCGTGCAGCGCGGAGTTGGGTGACGCGCCCGAAGGTCAGCTTGCTCCTGCCGGTTCACAACACGCCGCCGACGTTTCTCGACGAGATGCTGGCCTCTGTCTGTGGGCAAACCTACGATAACTGGGAAGTTTGCTTGGTCGATGGTGGGTCCGATAATTCTGAAACATTGGACATGCTGAAACGCTGGGAGGCGCGGGAGCCGCGATTTCACGTCCAGTACTCGCCGCGGAATCTTGGCATCGCAGAAAACACAAATCGCGCGCTCGACCTCGCCACAGGCGATTTCGTGACGTGCGTCGATCATGACGATCTGCTCGCGCCGTTTGCGCTTTACGAACTGGCGCGTGCCATCGGCGAATTCGCGGCCGGGGATATTTTTTACAGCGACGAAGACCGCTGGAGCGAAACCGGCCAGCGCATCGCCCCGTTTTTTAAACCGGAATGGAGTCCAGAGCTTTTGCAGTCGTTTATGTATCTTGGCCACTTGACTGCTTACCGGCGCGATCTTGCCGCGACTCTGGGCGGATTTAGAAAAGAGTTCGACCTGTCACAGGATTACGACTTCGCTTTGCGGGCCACCGAGATCGCGCGTGAGATCCGCCACATTCCCAAGGTCCTGTATCATTGGCGCGAACATCGACGATCCGGTTCGCTCGGCGGAAAACCGGAGGCGCGGAAGACCAATCTGGCGGCGCTGGCGGACGCGATGCAGCGTCGCAATTTGCCCGCGGAAATCATCGAGTATCCCACGGCCAACCGCGCTCGCCTGAAGATTTCGCGATGGCCAAAGGTATCCATCATCATTCCAACCGATTCATCCGAGCGCGGCCGAGTCTGTCTAACCGAACTCGCACGCCTGAGCGATTACCCCGATTGGGAACTCGTCCTCGTTACGAACAGCTCATTGGTTGCGTCCATGAAAACAATCAGCTCAAACGGCCGTGCGCGTTTCGTTGAGTACGACAAGCCATTCAATTTCTCCGACAAATGCAATCTCGGTGCGCAGGCGGCCAGCGGCGAGCGGCTCATTTTTTTCAATGACGATGTAGAACCTACGCAAGCAGACTGGATTCAGAATCTGATCGAGTCGCTGGAAAACCCCGAGGTCGGCGCGGTCGCTCCTAAGATGCTGTATGTCACGGGCAAGATTCAGCACGCTGGGCTCGTCAGCGGCGTACGCGGATTGATCGGTACGGCCTTTCACGAGCGACCCGCCGATTCAACGGAGCATTTCAATCTCGCCCAGTCGCTGCGCGATGTCTCCGCGCTCTCGGCCGCGTGCCTCGCCATGCGGCGTGAAGATTTTTTCCGCTTCAAAGGTTTCGATACGAAAAACACGCCTATCGCAAATTCCGATCTCGATCTTTGTTTTAAGATTCGCGAGGCGGGATTGCGCTGCGTCTATACACCGTTCGCTACTTTGCGCCATACCGGTCACGTCTCGATTGGCCAAGAAGAAAAAAAGCCGCCGCGGCGCGGCCGCGATAAGTCCACGATATTCCTGCTCAAGCGTTGGGCGGATTACGCTACCCGCGATCCGTATTTCACTGACAACATGCGCGACTGGCTCTTCGTCGATTCGCCGACACCGATTCGAATGTCCGGGCCTAATCAGCCCGCGCCGATCGAATCTTCGGCGGATCTGCTTTTTATCTCGCATGACTTCTCGCTGTCCGGCGCGCCCATGATGCTTTTGCATGCGGCGGTTTCGTGTCAGGAAAATGGATTTTTTGTCGTCGTGATGTCGCCCGAAGACGGCCCACTGCGCGAGAAATTCGAAGCAGCCGGCATTCCGATCATCATCGATCCCCTCATCATCACCGGCCACGCCTCGTTCGCAAAATTCGCGCGCGATTTCGATTGCGTCATCGCCAATACCATTTTCAGCGGACCGATCATTCACGCGTTGCAAAAAGAGAATCCGCCCGTTCTCTGGTGGATGCATGAAACGATGGTGGGCGAACATTATTTGCGCCGGGACGCTAGACTTCGGCTCGCGCTGCCGTTGGCAGATGTTGTCGTCGCGCCCTCGGCGTGCGCGGCGGCCGTTTACCAACCATTCCGCGATAGTCCGGTGAAATGTCTGCCGAACGCAATTCCTGACTTGCGAATGGGACGCAGCGCCTCCCGGGATGACACGCGGCTTCGCTTTTTGGTGTTGGGAACGATCGAGCCGCGCAAAGGCCAGGATATTTTTGTGCAGGCTCTTGCTTGGTTGCCTTCACCATTGAATGAAGCGGCCGATTTTCAAATGGCGGGCCGACTCATGGACCGCGAGTTTAGCGCCAGAGTAAAGGGCCTGGCCACAGCGGTGAAATGTCTTGCCATTCAAGATGCACTTAACCATAGACAGGCGATCGAATTGCTCGAAGGCGTGAACGTGGTGGTGTTCCCTTCACGCGATGAAGCAATGCCCACCGTGACAATGCTCGAAGCAATGAGTCTCGGCAAAGCCATCATTAGCACGACCGTGGGCGGAGCGACCGAGTTCATGACGGATGGCGAGAATGGATTGCTCGTCGCGCCTGAAGCCGCCCACGCCCTCTCCCAAGCGATTGGGCGATTGATCAAGCACCCGGCGCTCGTCCCTGAACTGGGAAAAAACGCACGCGCGACTTACGAGAAATATTTCACGATGGAGCGATTCGGTGCGGCGTTCCATGATCTGATTATGGAAACGCTTGCCCGCTCGAAAACTCCTCGAATTGCGGCGATTTCCTGAGGTTGTGATTTCATCCGCTGAGCAAACTGGCGCCTCCCCGGCAGATTGGCGGCCGCGTGTTTTGTTCGTTTCCCACGAGACAACGTTGAGCGGCGCGCCGATGCAATTGTTATTTCTTACTCGCTGGTTGCGCGCGCACGGTTGGAATGTAGTGGTGATTGCGCCGGAAAGCGGATCCATTTCCGAAATGATGGGCCGTGATGGCGTCGAGGTGTTGCTCGAGGCGGCGCTTCTCAGCGATCCGGCTCACAAGAGGTTGCGGGAATTGTCGCGGCAATTCGACATCGTGGTCGCGAACGCGATCACGAGCTGGCCAGCAGTGGAAGCTGCCTATCAGGAGCAAATTCCGGTGCTGTGGTATCTGCACGAAACGCAGGTCGCGGTTCGTTTCATCAAACAAATGGCCGAGATTCGCTCCGCGCTTCTTCACGCGAGCCTGCTCGTCACCCCTACCCGGCGAACCGCGCAGATTCTTGATGGTGTGACGCGCGTCCGGATAGAAGTTGTGCCCTACGGAATGCCGGAGCCGCCCAATGTGACCCCGCGGGCCGATAGCCAGGTTGTTTCCTTTGTTGTGCTGGGGAGTTTCGAGCCGCGCAAAGGACAGGACATTCTTATCGAAGCAATTCACAAACTTGAACAGGCAATCCGTGCCAAAGCGTCGTTCAAACTGGCGGGACGAATTTTGGATCGACAATTCTTCGAGAATGTTCGCGCTCGCTCCGCTAACCTGAAGAATGTCGAGTTACTCGAATCGCTTGATCACGAGGAAGCGCTGGCGCTGCTGGCAGGTTCGAACGCGATTATTTGCTCGTCGCGCGATGAGACAATGCCGATCTCGATCATTGAAGCGGCCAGCCTTGGGAAAGGGGTCATCAGCGCAGATGTCGGCGGCATCGGCGAATGGATTCACGATGGGTTGAACGGCTTACTCGTGCCGCCGGAAAATCCGGCCAAGCTGGCGGATGCCATTGCACGCTGCGCGCGCGATTCTTCATTCGTTAGGCAACTGGGCGTTGCCGCGCGGCGCACATTCGAGCGGCACTTTACGATCGATGGCTTTGCGGCGCGCTTCACAGCGTTGCTCGAGGAGGCAAGCCAGCCCAAAGCGACGCCGCCGGTCTCGGCGCAATCGAATTATGAGCGCTGGGTGGCCACGTTCGATAACGCCACCGCAACGGATCGAATCAATCTGCGGCGTCGCGTTCGACGATTGCAACGCTACCCGCTCATCTCGATCTTGCTGCCGGTTTACAATCCCGATCTCGGGCTTCTTGAAGCCGCGATCGATTCGGTAAGAGGTCAAATTTACGAGCGCTGGGAACTTTGCGTCGCCGACGATGCCTCCACGATTCCCGAAGTTCATCCATTTTTGGAGCGGATCGCGCGCTCTGATTCCAGGATCAACCTGATCTTGCGCAAAGAGAATCGACAGATCGCGGCCTGCTCCAATTCAGCCTTGGCGCTGGCCACCGGCGAGTGGTGCGCGTTGCTCGATCAAGATGATGCGTTCGCCGAAAACGCGCTCGCCTTTGTCGCACTGGAAATCGCAGCGCATGCTGATGCCGCGCTCATTTATTCCGACGAAGATAAGATAGACAATCACGGCGCGCGCTCCAACCCGTTCTTCAAGACGGATTGGAATCCGCAACTTTTCCTCGGGCAAAATTACATCAACCATCTTGGAGTTTATCGAACGTCGCTGCTGCGCGAGATTGGTGGTTTTCGTGAAGGCTACGAAGGCTCGCAGGATTACGATCTTGCGCTGCGTTGTCTCGAAAGATTGCAGCCTGATCAAGTGCGGCACATTCCGCGCATTCTCTATCACTGGCGAATGGCCGAGGGTAGCCTCGCCGCAGTCCCTAACGCCAAACCGTACGCGAAGGAAGCAGCTCGGCGGGCGATCGCCGATCACTTGAAACGGCGCGGCGTGAAGGCTCGGGTCGTTCCATGTCCGGAAAATCCGGAATCCCATCGAGTCATTTACGAAGTGCCCGATCCGGCGCCGCTGGTTTCGATCATTATTCCTACTCGTGACAACGTGGCTTTGCTCGAGCGATGCGTCAAAAGCGTTCACGAGCGAACGGACTATCCCCGCGTCGAGATTATCATCGTCGACAATGGATCGACCGAAACCAAGACCCTGGAGTTCTTGCGAGCGCTGAAGGAGGAAAAGATCGCCCGCGTCGTGTGCGATGCGGACCGGTTTAACTTCAGCCGGCTCAGCAATCGCGGCGCGGCGGAAGCGACTGGCGCGATCCTCGCGTTCGTGAATGACGACGTTGAAGCGGACGAGCGCGGTTGGCTGAAAGAAATGGTTAGTCAAGTGGCGCGTCCCGAAGTTGGCGCGGTCGGCGCCAGATTATGGTATCCGAATGGGACGCTCCAGCACGGCGGCGTGATTGCCGGTCTGGGTGGCGTGGCGGGCGTCGCCTACCACGGTATTCCGCGCGGTCACCCCGGCTATTTCAACCGCGCCTGGCTCCAACAAAATTATTCTGCAGTTACGGCTGCATGCATGCTCGTCCGCAAAAGTGTCTTCGAGGAAGCGGGCCGGTTCGATCAGGTAAACCTTGGAATTAGTTTTAACGATGTCGATTTTTGCCTCGAACTGCGAAAACGTGGACTTCAGATTGTTTGGACCCCTTACGCGAACTTGATTCATCGTGAATCGTCTTCGCGCGGGCATCCTTCTACGCCTGCTCAACAACAACAGTTTTTTTGCGAAGCAACTTACATGCAGCAAAAATGGGGGGCCGAGTCACTCTGCGACCCGTTTTATAGTCCGAATTTTTCCCTCCTTTGGCCTGGATTCGATTTTGCATATCCGCCGCGCTGGAAAGATTGCGGGGACGCCGAATCCAACATAGCGGGCAACGGCATCGCCCCTGCACACCCATCGCCGTGGCCGGTTTTTATCTCATGAGCCGCGCGCTATAAGGTTGCCATCTTCGTAATTCCAACCCTGCAACTCATGCGGAAAACAAAAATCATCTGCACCCTCGGCCCGGCCACAGAGAAGACGGAGACATTGCGTAAATTGATTGAAAAAGGGGCGGACGTTTTTCGGTTTAACATGAGTCATGCCGAGCATGACTGGGTGCGTGCGATGGTGCCGCGCATTCGGCAGCTTGCCGGAAAAATTGGGCGGCCAATCGCGATCTTGCTCGATGCGCAAGGGCCTGCGATTCGCACCGGCGATCTCAAAACGGACCTCGATCTAAAACGCGGAGACATTCTCGAGTTCACCGTGGGCGGCGCGAAGCCGAAAGAGAAATATTCGGTCGGAGTCAATTACGGTGGATTCGTGAGCGACGTGTCAGTGGGCGACACGGTTCTGGTGGACAACGGCCTGATCAAACTCATTGTCATCGAGCAGGGGAAGAATCGAATTCGCGGCAAGGTGATGACCCCGGGAAAACTCGGCTCGCGCCGTCACGTCAATCTGCCCGGCGTGCACGTGAATTTGCCGCCGTTGACCAGGAAGGACATTGTCGATCTTACGCTCGGCGTGCAGCTCGGGGTCGATTTTGTGGGGCTTAGCTTTGCGCGGCAAAAGAGCGACCTCGATGAGCTGCGCAATTTTCTCGCGCTGAAAAAGAGCAAGGCTCTGATCGTGGTCAAAATTGAAGACCAATCAGCGGTCAGACAAATTGATGAAATGATTGCCGCCGCCGATGCGGTAATGATCGCGCGCGGCGATCTGGGGATCGAAATCCCGATGGAGGAGCTGCCCATCATCCAGCGCCGGATCGTAAAACACAGCATTCGCTTGGGCAAACCAGTGGTGGTGGCCACGCACATGCTCGAGTCGATGATCACCAACCCGATTCCGACGCGCGCTGAGATCACCGACGTCGCGAACGCCGTTTTTGAGCAAGCTGACGCGGTCATGTTAAGCGGTGAGACAACGGTCGGGCGCTATCCGGTTGAATGCGTCCAGATTTTGCATCGCGTGGCGCAGCGCATCGAACGCAGCGGCGGCGCGGGCTACGCCAAAGATGCGTTGCTCGAAGATGCGCGGCAGAAAACCGTCGCCTCCGCCGTTGTTCTCGCCAACTCGCTGTCCGGTTCGAAGCTGATTGTTTTTACCAGGCATGGCACCATGGCGCGCTACGTCTCAAATTT
The DNA here is from genome assembly GCA_049300145.1 of Chthoniobacterales bacterium. Lineage (GTDB taxonomy): Bacteria > Verrucomicrobiota > Verrucomicrobiia > Chthoniobacterales > UBA10450 > AV133. The sequence goes on from JBAQJG010000202.1 coordinate 13,411, forward strand.
ACGGCCGCAGCACGCACCCATCTTTGCCTTCACGCCAAGTGAAGAAGTTTATCGGCAACTGGCGCTGTGTTGGGGCACCTATCCCATACAGCTCGATTTCGCGGAGAATCGGAATGCGACGATCGAAGCGGCCGCGAATCTTTTGCGCAAAAATAAATTGACCGCGCCCGGCGACCAGCTGGTTATCATCAGCGATCTGCGCGCGGACAAGTCGGTGGTTGATTGCGTGCAGTTGCGCCCGGCGAAATAAGTTGATGGGCAGGCGGAGCGCTTGCCCTACAGCAAAAAAACGCGCGGACCAAGAGTCCGCGCGTTTTCAAATCGAGATGTCGATCTAAGCTTCGACCGGCAATTCGACGTCGACCGGACGCTCTTTTTTGCTCAGAGCGCGGCGCAGCTTCGAGAGCGCGATGTTCTGCAACTGCCGGATGCGCTCGCGGGTGACGCCGAATTTCTTGCCGACCTCCTCGAGCGTTTTCGGTTTGCCGCCGTCCAGCCCGAAGCGCTGGAAGATAATTTTCTTCTCGCGATCGTCGAGCACGTCGAGCAAGCCGCCGACTTCGTTGCGCAGATTTTTATCGCGCAGCAACTCAAAAGGCGTTTGCGCTTCTTCGTCGCCGACGATCTCGCCGAATTCGGTGGAATCGTCGTCACTAATCGGGGCGTCGAGTGAAGCCGGGCGGATCGAGACGGTCTTCAGTTGCGAAACTTTTCCGCTCGCGATCCCGATCTCGTCGCCGAGCTCTTCATCAGTCGGTTCGCGGCCAAGTTCCTCGCTCATCTGCAAGGAAACACGACGCATCTTAGAGATTTTATCGACCAGGTGAACAGGCAGGCGAATCGTCTTGCTCTGGTTGGCCAGGGCACGCTTGATCGACTGCTTGATCCACCACGCGGCGTAGGTGCTGAGCTTTCCGCCTTTCGCGGGATCGAAACGCTCGACCGCTTTCATCAGACCGATGTTTCCTTCCGAGATCAAGTCGAGCAGCGGCAGGCCGAGGTTCGCGTAGTCATGCGCGATCTTGACGACCAGACGCAAATTCGAGCGAATCATCAACGCGCGCGCTTCGCGGTCGCCCCTCTTGATCTTCGCCGCCAGGGTGATCTCCTGCTGCGGCGTCAAGAGTGGGATTTGCCCGATTTCGCGCAAATAAATTTTAATTCCGGTATCGCTATCTTCAGCGGCCATATAACTTTTCATGAATGGTTTTTGGGGGGTGAATCAACAAATTCCCGGCAGTTTCACGTGCCGGTGCCTCGTAGATCGCACTTTTTAACATTCTACAAAGTGTTTAACAAGGTTAAATATTTCGCATCTCTGACAGCCCCTGGATGTATCGCGTTCAAACTTT
>JBAQJG010000203.1:0-12292 GCA_049300145.1 Chthoniobacterales bacterium
GTTGATCACTAACGCGGTTGAAGCGCGCATGCTCTTCACTTTCGCGGACGAAGCTTTTGATCTGGCGAACGCCGGAGAGATTATCATGCAAGAGCGCGTTCATCGCCGAAGCAGCGCGACGTTGCAGCCGATAACGGCGATGCGCGGTCAGCGTGTAAGTCAACGCGCCCGCAATCAAAAATGGGAACGGCGCCAGCGCGAGCAAGGCCAGCTTAGCGTTAAAATAAAACATGACAGCGATGACAATGAGCACTTGCAGGATCGCGATTACGCCTTGCTCGATGCCATCGATCAAGACGCGCTCGACTGCGTTCACATCTTCCAGAACGCGCGTCATCAAGTCGCCGGTGGCGCGATTGTCGAACCAACGCAACGGCAGCAATTGAATGTGCGAGTAAAGATCGCTGCGCAGATCGAAAATAACTTTTTGTTCAAAAGTGTTGTTCAACAAAATCCGCAACGCGTTGAACGCGTGCTGCAGCAGAAACGCCACGGCCGCGAGCAAAACGAGTGGCATCAATTTTTCCGGATGATTTTGCCGAACGACATCGTCGATGATTCGTTTCGTGACCGCGGGGAAAACAATCACCATCAACGTGCCGACGATCGCGCAGCCCAGCATTCCGGCCGCGAGCCAAGGATAACGCTTCACATAAGCAAAAACGCGCCAAACCGTTTTCATCTCGATGGAGAATATTATCACACGCAGCGCCTTCCTGCATTGGACGTTGGCGTGACAGTTGAAACCGTTAACGTTGGGTAAGGCGTAGGTGGATCGCCCGCTCCGCCGATCGATGCTAGATAAATGCGGCTTCGCCGCCTAATTGACATCGAGCTCGCCACAGGACGAGTCCGTCCGACTGGCGGACAAGGGACTGCTCGATCCACCCGCTGATCACACGTGATCGCCGGAGTGTTTATGTCGCCGAACCCGGCTAAGCCGGGCAACTCCTTCTCATTTTGGCGTTGAATTTCACTTGAGCGCTGAAAAGAAGGAGCTGGGCGATCCAGCTGATTGTTTTCAATCGGCTGCCTTCCGGCGCGAAGCGGATCGACCTTTGAAGGTGAGTTCCGCGATGCCGGATTTATCCAGCTCACCCAGTGCTTCTGCGACCATGCGATCGTATTGCTCCTTGGTTGCGCGGGCGAGCGGCAGATCAAGACCCGCACTGTGCCCGAGATCGAGCGCGATCCCGCTGTCCTTCGCCGCGTGCGCGGCGGAGAAGAAACAAGCGTGCTCGCGGTTCTGCATATCTTCGCCATCGGTTTCGAGCACGCGCGAGGCGGCGCCAGTTTGCGAAAAAACGTCCCGCAGCATTTGCAGATCGAGACCGAGCGCGGCGCCGAGTCCGAGCCCTTCGGCCAGGCCGGCCGTGTTGATATTCATCACCATGTTGACCAGCGCCTTCACTTTCGCGGCTTCGCCCGCCTTGCCGATGAATCGAATTGTCGATCCAAGCTCTTTCAAAATCGGTTCCGCTTTGCGAAACGCTTCTTCGCTGCCGCCGCACATCAAGTAAAGCGAACCTTCGCGCGCCTGCGTGATGCTCGAGGCCATGCATGCTTCCAAACTTTGCGCGCCGGCCTTTTGCGCGAGCTTTTCAACTTCGACATGGACCCGCGGCGAGATGGTGGCGCAGTTGATGAACAATTTGCCGCGCGCGTTCACGAGAAGGTTGTCGCCGCTTCCGCTGAAGATCATGCGCATGGCGTTGTCGTCACTCACAACGGTGAGGATCACATCCGATTCCGCAGTGACTTCTGACAAATCCTGGCAAGCGGCGCAGCCGAGTTCCGCCGCCAGCGCTGTCGCCGCGGTGCGATTCGTGTCATAAACAGCCGTGACCGGAAAGCCGCGATCCTTCAATCGGCGCGCCATGTTCGCGCCCATTCGACCAACCCCGACGAATCCAATGTTCATGACGATGATGTTTGAGGTTTGATTTTTGATGGCTGAGGTCGCGATGCGGACCGACGCCCAGAAGTAAAAATGGCCGTCAGTTCGTCACCTTCGGACACCAGAGAAGCGATTCTTTTCTCTGGAACAAAATTCCCATCTCGAATCAGCTCAAGCCAGTACAGGCTTTCGTCCGCTTCTTCCGCCACCGTTTCCAACTTGGAAGCAAACTCTGCGCGCGAGCGTGCCCGACATGCTGCGCGGTAATTCGCGCCGACTGATGTAGCACTTCTCGCGACCTGATTGGCGAGAACCCTCCCGCCGATGCTGTTGGGCAAATGTTCGATAAGTTTTAGGACTCGCAATGCGAACGCCTTGGTTCTCTGCTGCAATTCCGCGCTCTTCTTCATCTCCCAACATCAAACCTCAGACATCAACCATCAAACTTTCCCAACAAAGAATGGATTGTGTGCTTTCTCCTCGCCCACGCTCGTCATTGGCCCGTGACCCGGACAAATGATCGTCTCGTCTGGTAATGTTAAGATTTTTTCGAGATTGTTTCGGATAGCGTCTGCGTAGGAAACGTTACCTCCGCCCATCGATCCGGCGAAAAGTGAATCACCGACAATGGCAATCGGTCGCGCGAGGCCAGTCACAAAATAAGTCATGCCCCCGGGCGAATGGCCCCAGGTCAGCCGCGTCTCGATATCGATCTTGCCGAGCCGGAAACGCTTCCCTTCCTCGATTGATTCGGCGCCGGCGATTGGTTCGCGCCTGGAAATGAAAACGTGCGCGCCGGTTTCTTCGCGAAGCCGAGGCAAATCGGCAATGTGATCGTCGTGCGCGTGCGTGAGCAAAATTAGCTTCACACTGAGATTTTCCTTCGCCGCCAGCACGAGCATTTTCTTGCAATCAGCTCCGGTATCAAACGCGGCGGTCTCGCGCGTCGTTGGATCCCAAACGAGATAAGAGTTCACAGCCATGCCGCTGTAATCGGTCGTGAATTGCGCGAGTCCATCGAACTCCGCGAGTTTGTCCGGCTTCCACTTTCCACTCGCAAGATCGACCAGGGCTTTCGCGTTCAGTTTTAACACCGGCGCGATTCGGTCGATCGTTTGGTTGTCGATCTTGCCTTTGCGAACATCGTTGATCTCTTCGCGCGATACGCCCGATTTTTCGGCGAGCTGGCTATCGGAAATGTGCAAACCACGCTGGGCCTTGCCGATAATGTCAGCGGCGTTGTCCTCGAGCGGGATGGCCATTTGCGGGTTTAAGTGCAGCTCCCTCAGGAGCGAGATGTTTATAGTCTATCGTTTAATCAAGAGCCAAGCTCCATCGGAGCGATATGTGCAGACGCACAGTCATTCAACTGGCTTGAAAATATAACGCTTGTCGTACGGAACCTTATGGCGTTCCAAAAATTCCAGATACTCCCGCTGAAATGATTTGCGGCGATGGTGATTCTCCTGGTTGCGGATGTAATTGATCACTGCGCTTAGATGCGAATGCGAAACGGAAAAAGCGCCAAAACCTTCCTGCCACGAAAAACGGCACCCAATCCATCGCAATTCCTCTTTGCGATCGGGTCGAATAATGCAGGATCGTCCGGAGACCGCGAAAACAACGTGGAGATAGATTTGCGTATAAGTGTTAGCCATTCGTGCAAATTCACATGCCGCTCCTGACGGAGCTCAGTGCGTCATATGCTGGGAGAACTATAAATATGACTCGCCTACGGCGCTCACCGTTTGATCAACCCTTAAATCAGAAATTCTGCGCTGCGCCAGTTTTTCAAACATCGCCGCAACATCGACAACCGAAAACGGTTTGCCGGCTTCAAGCTCCACCGAAGTCATCGTCACACCTTGGATTCCGCATGGAATGATGCGCGCAAAGGGCGCGAAATCGCCGCAGACGTTGAGCGCGAAACCGTGCATCGTGATCCAGTGACGCACGCCCACACCAATGGATGCGATCTTGCGCTTATCGACCCAGACGCCGGTAAGACCGGGACGGGTTCCGGCTGAGATCTCGTAGATCGCGAGCGTCTGAATCAAAAGCTTTTCGAGCCAGCGCAAATAGCGATGGAGATCTTGTCCGCACCGGCGGAGATCGATAATTGGATAGCCGATCAACTGCCCAGGACCGTGATAGGTCGCCTGGCCGCCGCGATTAATCGCAAAAAGCGGATGCGGCAAATGCGTCGCGTCCACCAGGCTCGATTGGTCCGGCGTCCGGCCGATCGTGTAAACCGGCTCATGTTCGAGCAGAAGCAACTCGTCGCCTGACGAACGGTCCTCTCGTTTGCTCGCAACAATCTTTTCCTGCAAAGCCAGCGCGTCGCCAAAACTCATTCGCCCCACCCAGCGCCCGCTAAGAAAATGCGGTTGCGAATGGTAGGGTCGGCGCGCTGCGCCGGCCCCCGAAAGCTTTCGGGGCAGCGCGGCGTCCTTATCTGATTGAAAATTGTTCATATCTGCGTTACTCCCGGAATTCCAAGGTGCGCGTTTTCTTGTGAACGAAGATGCGTCAATCCGATGGCAAGGGCGTCGGCTGCATCCGCGGCCGGTGTTTCCGTCAAACCAAGAAGAGCGCGCACCATGAACGCGACCTGATTTTTTTTCGCGCCGCCACGGCCGACGCTCGCCTGTTTGATGCGCGTCGGCGCGTACTCAAAAACCGGTAACCCGTTTTCGGCGGCGGCCAGAATAGCTGCGCCGCGAGCCGCGCCGAGGAGAATCGCCGTTTTATAACTCTGCACGTAGATGACCGATTCGAGCGCGCAACAATCCGGTTCGTGTTCGCGAATTAATTCAGTGAGTCGATCGCGAATCGCTACCAGACAGGACGAGGAGCGGAGTGAACCGGCATTGCGGATCGTTCCGAAATAAAGCGCGTGCATTCTCCCATTGTTTGCATCGACAATCGCGACACCGGTGTTACGCAAGGAGGCGTCGATGGCAAGAACGCGCATGGAATTAGTGAGCAATCGCCCCGAGGATAAGAAAAACGCAACCCACCGCACCAAAAACCAAACTAACAATCCAAAATCTTCTCTTTTTTGTGAGGGCCGAGATGGCGGCGACCGCAATTGCGATTTGAAACATGGTCACGCCACGCGCGTAAACTTCATGTCGATGGAAATTTGTTCTCGCCTCCGTCTGTTTGCGTTCCGCTTCTGATTTGATTTCGGATTGCTCTTCCTCGTACCTCACAGCTTTTGCGCGATCTTTTTCATCAGCCACGGTCGCGAGCGACATCTTGGCATCGAGCACCGATGCCTTGATGCTCTTTGCCTGGTAATAGCTCCATTGATCGGACGCTTCGATCTGGCTCATCATCGCTTCGTTCGCGTGTTTGCCGGAGAGAAGTCCGGCAATCGCGGCGAGGACGGCGAGAATCGCCGTGCTCAGCGCGACCCACGAAATCCAAGCCGCTTCACTGTGCTCGGCGGTGTGATGGACGCGCTCCTGCAAATCTTCCAGAGGAACTTCTGCTTCTTCCACGCGTTCAACTGTAAGATCGCAAATCGCCTGTTCAAGATCGAATCGACGTTTGCTTTTTCAAAAAGAATGATTTCTCGAGGGACGAACCCATTCTGAATCCATTTCTTATGATGGCGATTCAATTCCAAGCTTAGGAAGTGTTCTTTGTTGGTCTGAATGCCAGGCAATCGTAAAGAACGCGGTCTGGCTGGTAAGTGGAAGAAGATCGAAGCAAAATCTGGATTCCTTGGTACTCCGTCCGACCATTTTGAACGAGGCGGGAAGCTAGTTCATCCTGTGACTCCAGTGCCTGAACCATTTCACGGTCCTGACATAGGATAACTGGCTTGGAGCCAGGAATCGCCAGAATAGAGAGCGGGATAATGGAGCGAGCGAGTTCAAGAGGTAAGCCGAGCTCGCGAGCAGCGGCATGTTTAACTTCAAGCTGGATCATCCGTGCTCTTGCATCCGGCGTTGTCGATTGCAAAGCGACATGGATCGCGTCGAGCAGCCGGTCTCGGACTTCTGCCAGATCTTTCAACGACCTGAGATTCTGCAGCGCAGGCTGCGTTTGGATTGCCTTGGCTAACAACGAGATCTCTTTGAGGTAGGCATGCTTCTGCGTGTCCGGCACAAAATACATGACCAGGAGATGCACCGGCTCGTTGTCAGGCGCACCGTAGTCGATGCCCGCAGGACTCCAGCCCACCGCACAGACCAGTTCGTCACCGTGAGGCGCGCGCGCGTGTGGGCATGCCCAACCCTTCCCAATGCCAGTATTGTGCACGTTCTCACGCGCGAGGACGCTTTCCGTGATACCACCTTCTACTCCGATGTCCGGAATAGCCTCAATTAGCGCAGCCAGGTATTCCAGCGCCTTGGTCTTGTGGCTGTCCGTTAATTCAATCAGGCGGCCAGCCTGTAGGGCATCAAGAAGGCTTCTCATGTTAATCTATTCCGTATTTTCGATGGAACCAGACTTTAACCGAATGGGTTAACAGCGAATAGCAGAGAAGGAATCCTGCGATCCATATCCAGAAGCTGACCGGCAGCGGGATGAAGCCGAAATAACTCCCGATCGGCAGATATGGAAGAACGGCGCCCGCGATCATAACGAGGACTGTTGTCAGAAGCAGGAATGGGCTGGCGATACTTTGGAAAAAGGGAATCCTGTTGGTTCTAATAATGTGAACGATAAGCGTTTGCGTCAGAATCGACTCTACAAACCAGCCAGTGTGAAAGAGGTTTTCATAGTACGTTTTCATTTCCGGAGAAGTCACGGCATGCGAGTAAAGTTTGCAGTTAAAGAAGTAGAGCATGAGAAAAAAAGTCGCGTAATCGAAGATGGAGCTCATTGGCCCGATGAAGACCATAAAGCGACGTATGTTCTCAATGTTCCACCTGCGCGGAGTCTTGAGGTATTCTTCGTCGACATGGTCTGAGGGAATGCCGACTTGCGATGCATCGTAAAGCAGGTTGTTAAGCAAAATCTGAATAGGCGCCATCGGCAGGAAGGGCAGAAAGTAGCTTCCGCCTACCACACTGAACATATTTCCGAAGTTCGAACTGGCGCCCATGCGGATGTATTTGATGATGTTGCCGAACACTTTTCTTCCCTCGATGATCCCGTCCTCCAGTACGAGGAGACTCTTTTCCAGAAGAATGATATCGGCCGATTCCTTCGCGACGTCGACCGCCGTATCGACAGAAATGCCAACGTCCGCCGCGCGCATCGAAAGAGCGTCATTGATGCCGTCGCCCATGTAGCCAACTACATGCCCGCGTTTCTGCAGGACGGTAATGAGATGCTCCTTTTGGAACGGAGAGAGACGGGCAAACACATTGTTCTTTTCTGCCAACTCGCCGAGTTGCGTTTCATCCAGACCGAGAAGCCTGTCGCCGGTGATGACCTCTTGTTCATCCAAGCCGACATCCCGGCAAATCTTCCGAGTCACCAGCGCGTTATCACCGGTTAGAATCTTCGTGGTGACACCGAATTGCTTAAGCGAGGCAAGGGCCTTTGCGGCGGAGCCCTTGGGCGGATCAAGAAAAGCAATGTAGCCAAGCAAGATCAAATCGCTTTCGTCAGCAACTGAAAACATCTGCTTGCTTTGCGGAAATTCGCGGTAGGCGATTCCGAGCACGCGGTAACCGTCCCGACTCAATTCTTCATACTCTTCCAGAAGATCATCCTTGATCAGGTCAATCATCAGATGAATTTCTTCATCGATCTGGTAATGCGTGCAGACCTTGTAAATGTCTTCCACCGCGCCCTTGCAGATCAGCACGTGGTCGCCTTCATAATCCACAGCGACAGACATGCGTTTCCGTTGAAAATCGAAAGGAATCTCATCCACTTTCCCGCAACCCCGCTCTACGTCCAGATCGGTGTGCGAAAGAACCGAACGGTCGAGGACGTTGCGCAACCCAGTCTGATAGTAACTGTTCATGTAGGCGTAACGCAGGACGTCGTCGCTATCACGGTTAGTGACATCAACAGCCTTTTCGAGAATCACCCGGTCCTGCGTCAGGGTGCCCGTTTTGTCGGTGCAGAGAATATCGATGGCGCCGAAGTTCTGAATCGAGTTGAGCCGCTTCACAATGACCTTCTTCTTCGACATGGCCATGGCGCCTTTGGAAAGGTTCACCGTTACAATCATCGGCAGCATTTCCGGCGTCAGTCCCACAGCCACCGAAAGGGCGAAAAGGAGCGCCTCTGGCCAGTTGTGCTTGGTCACGCCGACAATCAAAAAGACGATCGCGACCATAACCACCATGAAGCGGATCATCAGCCAGGTGAAGCCGGCGATGCCTTTGTCGAAACTCGTTTGGGCTCGCTGTCCCGCGAGCTTTTCGGCAATCGAACCGAAGTGCGTCCTGCTCCCGGTGTTGACGACCACGCCACGAGCGGTGCCGCTCACAACATTGCTCCCTTGAAAACAAGCGTTCTGCAATTCGATAAGACCCCGGCCGACTACGGTCGCCGGCTCAGCATGTTTTTCGACCGGCATGGATTCGCCGGTTAAGGAGGACTGACTTACGAAAAAATCTTTGGCACTGATTAAGCGAAGGTCCGCCGGGATAAGCGCGCCGGCTTGCAGGATAACAATCTCTCCCGGAACAATCTCGGCGATTGGGATGTCACATTCTTTTCCCTCGCGTATAACCAGAGAGTCGGTTTGCACCATGGCTTTGAGCTTTTCCACGGCCTTACTGGAGCGATGCTCCTGCACATATGCCAGCCCAACGCTGAGCAGGACCATAGCCCCCACCACCGTTGCCGCCCGGACATCTCCCATCAGCAAAGAGACCACACAGATCACGAGCAACTGGATAACCAGCGGGTTGCGGCATCGTTGCAAAAGTTCCATCACGAGGCCGGCCTCTTTTCTGTGACTGAGAATATTGCTGCCGTATTCTTTCCGAGCAGTTTCAACTTGCACGTCCGAAAGGCCACGCTCTGTCACGCCAAGGCGCTGCAACGCTTCCCCCGCCGTCAGCGAGCACAGCTCAATGAGTTTCCGTTCGTGCTCTGAAATCGCGGCCGAGGCGGCCTTGACCGCCTTTTGAAGGATGGCGGGATGAAGCTTGCCCGAAAAAATAAATCGAAACATGAAAGATGGAAGTTCTCTTCGGGTTGCTCGGCGTGGTTACAAACGCTCGACTTTACGGATCATCCGAATGGGAGGATGAAAGTCGAGTGAGGAATTGATTGGGCCGCATCCTGTCAGCGGCGATCACGCGGCAGAGCCGGCTCAGTTGCGTCAAAGCTTCGAGCATCGCGCGGGAATGCCGTAATTCCATGCGATCGAGCAGTGCTAGAGTCCAGCTAATCCGCCAACGCAGTAGAATCCAGCGGATCAGGCGATGGAACCACGTTTCCGCGGGGAGAGTGCGTGCAACAACAAACTTTCGCATTGACAGTTTCACGCGCTCGACCCGCTCGTCCGCTTCTTCGGCCAAACACAGTAGAATCAATTTACGTTCCGATCCGTTGGGCTCGCGGGCTGCGAGAGCGTGATAGATCCGGGCATATTCGTGGAGAGCGTGGTAGCGATGCATGAGGCCGAGGCGCACCTGTCGGAGATTCCGTCGAAGCCGGCGGATTGTAGGTCCGCTAGCCGATGCGCTAGATTGCCGAATCGCCCTCGTCCATCTGGCGGCCGTCGTGCTGAAAATCGCCGGGCTCATTCAGTAAAGTGCATACCCCCATACCCCATTAAATGTCCACTCCCTTCTTTACGAATCTTTCGATCGCACGTAGCCTCGCAACGTGACCAGGAGACACAGCCATCAGCATCCCGAAGGAGAACGCCGCGCCTCAGTCATCCGGGTGCGCAAGATCGTCGGCCAGCTCAACGCCGTCCAACGACTGATCGACGAGGATCGCGACTGTGCGGAAATTCTGCTCCAGATCGTCTCCGCTCGGCGTGGCCTGAAATCGCTCGCCGAAAAGCTGATCCATGCGCACACTCATCACTGTATCGAGGAAGCGCGCACACCGGCGGAGGCCCGACGAAAGTTACGCGAGTTGCTAGTGGTTCTGGAGCGTTATGTCGAGTAGGTGCGGCTTGGATTTCACCATCGAACTTGGACGCGAATTCATCACGCTGTGAAACCAGAGCACGATCAGAGACTATACGTAATGAGTCGCATTTTCTCTTTTCTTTTCAAAGGACTTACGCTTCCGAAGTCCACAGTGATCCTTGTTACAAGTTTTGGTGCTTTCGCCACCTCCGCATCCGCGACGACGAAAGGCCTCAGTCAAATCGTAACCCCGGATTTGCAAGGACCGGGCGATCTTTCTCTCAGTTTCCAAGCGCAAAGCGAACGCATCGCGAATCCTTATGAGTTGCAGGCTGAGATGGGTCTAACGAACTGGGCCGAGTTCGCCGTCTTTCGCGGATTCAAGCCGGATGATTGGATATTCGGGACGGAATTCGGATTGCTGACGAAGGAGCCCTACCTGTTGTCGGTCGGATTTGTGAACTGGTCACCGCATCTCGATGTCGATCCTCAGCCGTACATCGAAGCCGGATACTGCGCCGAGCACCAGAAGTTCTTCGCTGGCGCCATTCACGCCGGTTACAAGAACGAGGCGATTCTCGGTTACGCCTACGATTTCAACAAGCAATGGCGAGTGCAGGTGGATTTCCAAAGCGGCGCGGAAAACTCATCCACCATTGGGTTTACCTGGAATATCACTCCGGATTTTCAGATGAACCCAGCGACTTACTTTGCTAATTATCATCCAGACCGGATCATGGGCTACGTCGTCTTCACCTACACTTTTCATCTTTGGGGCAAGAAAAAAGAGAAACCGGCTCCTTCTACAAAATAAACATCGCGATCGCGGCGACAAACATCGCAAGCATGGTGATGGCGACTGCGACTCGCGAAACCCACGAGCTCGGCTGCCCGTTCATTAACTTGCGATCGCAGGCAACAAACAGAATGCCAATCAACAAAAACGGTGCGAGTAGACCGTTGATAACGGCGGTCCAAAAAAGGGCTTTGACCGGATTAATCCCCAGAAAATCCATCGCGATCCCGACCACGGTCGAAAGGATTATCACACCGTAAAAATAGCGCGCTCCTTTGAATCGCTCGTCCAGTCCCTGCCGCCATTTGAACGTTTCAGCAAAAGCATAGGCGGCGGACCCCGTCAACGTGGGAATGGCCAGCAACCCAACGCCAATCAATCCTACCGTATAGAGGGTGTAGGCAATCGAACCAGCGAGTGGTTTGAGCGCTTCGGCCGCCTGCTTTGAGGTATCGATATCTTTTATGCCATGGGCATGCAGCGTAAGCGCTGTAGTTAGGATGATGAAATACATCACGAAATTAGAGAAAAACGTCCCGATGCCGACATCGAGTTTTCGGTCGATGATCTCGCGCTTGGTCGCGCCTTCACGCTGCCGCACCATGCGGCGACCCATCGCCTTTTCGTGCTCCACTTCTTGCGAAGACTGCCAGTAAAACAAGTACGGGCTGATTGTGGTTCCGAGAATCGCAACCAGATTCTGCCACGCGTCGTGCCCCTTCGGCCAGGAGGGAACAAAAGTGTCGTGCAGCACTGTTTTCCAGTCCGGACCGACGATGAACGCGGCGATCACGTAGGCAAACAGAAAGAGCGCGAGCCACTTCAGAATCATCGCGATCTGGTAATAACGAAAACGAATCGTCGCGAACGCAATCCCCAGTCCGAAGAGCACCACGAACCAGTGCGAGTTGAATCCGGTTAGCATCGCGGCCGCGTCAGCCATGCCGGAAAGGTCTGCCCCCACGTTGATCGTGTTCGCACCCAGAAGCGCGAGCGATGCGAGGATTATAAGCGGGCGAGGAAACTTACGACCAAACGCGGCACCTAAGCCTTGGCCGGTGACCATGCCGATGCGCGCACACATGAATTGCACCGCACCCATTAGCGGCCACGTGATAAACGCAGTCCACAAAAGCGAAGTGCCTAACTGAGCACCCGCAATGGAATAGGTTGCGACGCCGGAGGGATCATCGTCGGCCGCGCCCGTGATCAATCCCGGCCCCAGCAATGAGAAGAAGCGCCTAACGAGATTCGGTTTGCGTGGCGCACTTTTCTTCGTCATGCAACGAACTCCTCTTCATCTGTTTGCTACCCCCGGCAAGGATCGTTTGCCCGCGGAAAATGATTACGAGGTCTCCGGTTCTTTCCTCATCATCCGGAGAATTTTGTGCTGATATCCACATTCATCGCCAGGACGTTGTCCAGTCCTATCTTGATCGGAAGTTTCACTCCGCGCTGCTCCAACGCTTCGAGAACTACTTCGGTGGGAATATTTCCCACGAGCGCATCCTGCGCGAAGGGACATCCGCCCAGCCCGCCGATGGCGGCGTCGAAACGCCGGCACCCCGCATCATAAGCGGCCAGCAC
>JBAQJG010000204.1:0-7277 GCA_049300145.1 Chthoniobacterales bacterium
ATTCGATCAGGACGGAACAACGATCGCACTGCTTGGAGTGCACAACCTCATTGTCGTGCGAACCGGCGACGCGGTTTTAGTTTGTCACCGTCATCAAGCGGAGAAGATCAAGAACCTGATTGGAAAACTTCCGCCGGAACTGCAATAACCCGCGGCGCGCGATGAATCCAATTTTGGGGATCGACTTTGGCGCCACGCGCATCGGCATTGCGATTTCGGACGAATTGCAACTGCTAGCGCATCCACTGGAAACAATTTCCGGCGGCAAGAACGCAGTCGCGCGAATCACAGAGATCGTTCGCGAAAAGAAGATCGAGAAGGTGGTTACGGGCGTGCCGCGAAATATGGACGGCAGTTTCGGCGCCGCCGCGAACAACGCCCTGCGGTTTGTCGAAAAATTACGTGTAGTTGTGGCGTGCCAGGTTGTGACATGGGACGAGCGGCTGACCACGGTCGCGGCCCATCGGGAATTGCGTGAAGCGGGCCGAAAAACGCGAGAGACGCGCGGTTATGTCGATCAAGTGGCGGCGCAAATGATTTTGCAGGGGTATCTCGATTGGCAGAGACGGGCACCGACGGTCGAAGAAATGCCGCGGTGAACTGGGATGTCGCAGCGGCTGAAATTGATCGTCGCCTATGACGGAGCGCGGTTTGCAGGATGGCAAAGCCAATCCCATCGCAACACGATTCAGGATTATCTTGAGCGCGCTTTTGAGGGTGTAGGCGGCAAGCGTGTGCGAGTTCACGGCGCAGGCCGGACCGACGCCGGAGTGCACGCACTCGCGCAATGCGCACATGTCGATGTCGAGAAGAGCTTATCGGCGGCGCGTTGGACTGGCGCGCTCAATGCATTGCTGCCTCCGACCATTCGCGTGCTGCGGTGCCGTCATGTGTCAAAGCGTTTTCACGCGCGCCATTCTGCTAAAGGAAAGGTTTATCGCTATAGGATCTGGTTTGCGCCGGTGCTGCCGCCCTTTGAATACGGGCGAGTCTGGCACATAACCGCGCCTCTCGATTTCGAAGTTCTGAAGGGAGCGGCGAACCATTTCATCGGCACCCACGATTTTGCTGGATTCGCCGCGAATCGTGGCAAGCTCGAAAACGGCACAGTACGCACGATTTATTCCGTGCAAGTCCGTCGCCGTGGTCCTTGCCTAACGATTGAGTTCGATGGCGACGGGTTTCTCTACAAGATGGTTCGACTGATTGTCGGCTCACTGGTGCAGTGCGCGCTTGGCAAGTCGTTAGTTAAGGAGGTCACGGACCGGCTGGCATCCGGTCGAATTGGGCAGCTGCGTTTTGCTGCGCCAGCCGAAGGACTATTTCTCGTCCGAGTGTGGTACTGAGATTGCTTCAGAGCACCGCTTGACAGCGTAAAGTCGTGGGGAAGTTGGCATTGGCAGAAGACCTGCTTTCCAGAGCCATTATTAATGGGTCAGTCCGAACCATCTTTGGGCAGCTCAGAGGAAAAGCGCGGCTTTTTCCGGCGAAGCATGGCCTGGCTCTTCAGCCCGCGGCACTTTCATTTCAAACTTGTTTCAGGCACAGCCGTGGGCGTCCTCGTGATTGTCCTTCTAGCCGGCATATTCCTCTATGTTACCTTGCGCAATCATCAGCAGGACATCCTGCGCGCGCAGACGATCGAAATCATACGCCTGAGCAGCCGGATAGAGAACGATATTGCTGCGCTCGAGGCCGGTCACCGCGGCTTTTTATTGACGGGTAAACCTTTTTACATCGACGCTTTTCAGAGCCGGCGGGAACTGATCAAGCGCCGCATACAAGATTTGAGCTCTCTCATTCTGGACAACCCGAAGGAGCTCAAGCGGCTTATGAAGGCTGACGGCGTTGTCCAAATATGGCTCGACACCGTCGCGCTCCCGGAAATCCAATCGCGCCAGGCAAAAGATGAGACCGCGGCAACAACGGAGGAGGCCGTCGCGCGCACCGAATCTGTGGCCTTGGGAAATTCGCTGCTGGATCAGGCGCGCGAAATTCTGCAATCGCTGCAAGACGAAGAACAAATCGTTCTCAACCAACGCATGCAGAGGCAGGAATGGGCTACGCAATCGACCCAAATCCTGGATTTCATTCCCAAGTTGGAGCGTTCCATTCTCGAGATGCAGAAGGAGAAGCGCGGTTATCTTCTGACCGGCGAGACAAAATTCGTAGAAGCTTACAAGCGCGCTGTCACTGACTTTTACACTTACAACGGTTACCTCTCGATCCTGGTGGCCAACGATCCCGGACAAGCTGAGTTACTCGCCGATGTCCACTCCAAAGTGGAGCGCTGGATTAATGGCTCGGCCGTGCCGGAAATGGATGCCAAGAGCGCCGGCCAGGACGTGACGGCTCTCGTCTCCAGCAACGACGCGGAAGCGTTGATGACTAACATTCGCCAGACGCTCGCCAACGTGGAAAAAAACGAATTGGGCGTTTACGAGATGCGAACGGCGGCAGCGAGCCTGGAACGAGTTATCCAGACATCGGCTTTGGGTGCCCTGGCCTTCCTTGCGGTAGTGCTGTTAGTCATTTCAAACAGTTACAGTTTCGTGCTGGTCCGCTGGCAGCTTGCCAAGCTCGAGGGCGTCGAGGCACGCATCCGATCGATCATGCAAAATATTCTCGATGGTATGATGACGGTGGATGAGCACGGGGTGATTTGTTCGATGAATCCCGCGGCGGAAAAAATGTTCGGCTATAGCGAAAAGGAAATGCACGGCCAGAAATTCACAAAACTCGTTCCGAAATCCTTCGGGAGCGAACCGGAGGCGAAGCCTGTCATCTGCGCCTGGCGGGACATGGCCAAACGCACTGGCCACACCACGCTTGCGTTGGGACGCACACGCAAGCTCGTTAGCTTTCCACTCGAAATCTCCCTCAGCCAGATGGAAGTCGACCGACAGAAACTTTACGTCGCGATGATGCGCGATGTGAAGGAGCGGAGGCGCTTCGAAACCGAGATCGCGGCCGAGAAAGAAAGTCTGGCCGTCACCCTCCGCTCCATCGGCGATGGTGTCATCACGACCAATGTCCAGGGAAAGATCATCATCCTGAACAACGAAGCCGAGCGATTGACCGGGTGGTCTTCGCGCGAAGCCATCGGGCAGCCACTCCGCACGGTCTTCAACGTCGCGAGCGATCCCGCGGCACAGACGCGCGCGCAACAAAGCGGATATCGCACCGAAGCGCAGTCGATTCTGGTTGGTCTCCCCGAAAAGGCCACTCTCACTTCACGCGATGGCACCGCGCGCATCATTGAGCAGACTGCCTCGCCTATTCGTGACGATAAAAACGAAGTGGCCGGCGTCGTCCTTGTTTTTCGCGACATCACCGAACGACAGCGCGGCGAAGCGGAGCGCCGCAAAGCCGAGACACTGGAACAACTCGGACTGCTCGCGGGCGGCATCGCCCACGATTTCAACAATCTTCTTACCGCGATCATCGGCAATATTTCCCTCGCTTCTCTGCTTCTTCCGCCCGATGACGAAATGACCGCTCGGTTGGCGGATGCTAAGAACGCCTCCATGCGCGCGCGCGACCTGGCGCAGCAGCTTCTCACTTTTGCCCGCGGTGGTGCACCCATCAAGACGACTGCTTCTATCGGCAAGCTCATTCAAGACACCGTCAGCTTCTCCCTGCGCGGTAGCCATAGCCGGAGCGAATTTCAATTCGGCGCCGATCTCTGGCCGGCGGAAATTGATCCCGGCCAAATCAGTCAGGTCATCGGGAACCTTGTGGTCAATGCCGATCAGGCGATGCCTAACGGTGGAACCTTGTACGTCAGTTGCGAAAACTTACGTTACAACGCAAACGCCACTCCAGCCGTTCCTGATCTGCCGCCCGGAGATTACATTCGCATCAGCATCCGCGACGAAGGCGTCGGCATACCCGAGCAATATCTCAAACGCGTCTTCGATCCCTACTTTACCACTAAGCCGAAAGGCAACGGTCTCGGCCTCGCCACCACCTACTCCATCATCAAGAACCACAACGGCCTCATCGACGTTAAGTCCCAACTGCACGTCGGTTCCACTTTCACTCTCTATCTGCCGGCCTCGCTCAATCAAGAAAAGCCGGTCGAGCAGCCGCGAGCCCTCCCCCCGGCCATTACCGGCAGCGGCCGAGTGCTGGTAGTGGATGACGAGGAATCCGTGCGAACACTCGTCCGTTTCACTCTCACCCGTCTCGGCTACCAAGTGATGGAGGCCGAAACTGCTTTGCAAGGCGTAAATCTTTATAACGAGAAATTCGAAGCCGGCGAACGTTTCGACGCGGTCATTCTCGATCTTACCCTCCCCGGCGGCATGGGCGGAAAAGAGGCGTTGAAAAAATTAATCGAGATCGACCCCACCGTGAATGCGATCGTTTCCAGCGGCTACGCTACGGACGCAACCATGAGCCGTTATCAAGACTTCGGCTTCCGCGGCGTCATCGCCAAGCCTTACGAAGCAGCCGAACTCGGAAAAATCGTCCACGACGTTATCAAATCGAGCCACGTCAACATCGTGCCAGATTACTCGTTGCAAGCCGTCGGCTGATCTTGGATCTAATTCGCAGCTCTTCTCAGATTTTTTCCAAATCGGAAGCCAGTTCGTGCGTAACCGAGTTTCTCGTAAAATCGATGCGCCTCTTCGCGCTCGAACCGCGTCGTTAACGTGACACGCGTGATTTTTCGCCGCAGGAAATCCTTTTCCGACGCAGCCATCAATTCGCGACCAACCCCGCACCTTCGCATCTTGCTAGACACGACCAGCGCGATGATTCGGCCGGAAAAATCATTGTGCAAATAACTGGAGTGCGAAACCGTGCCGATCATTCCGCAAAGTTTTCCGCCGATCTCCGCGACAAGTGTTTTGTAGCGCGCATCTTTGAGGACTGTTTTCAAACGCGCCGCCATCTCAACATCTGTCGTCTTGTAACCCAGCTCGCAAGCGAGCGCAGCAAGCTCCACCGCGTCGTTCAATCTCGCATCGCGAACCGTCAGGTCGTTGTCCGACCCCGCTTTAATCATTCGGCTCTTCCGCTTTCAAGCGCGGCAACAATTGCTCGAGAATTGTCGCCACCGATTCATCCACGCTTTGCCGATCCGTGCGCACGACGATTTCCGCGTCTTCCGGAGCTTCGTAGGGCGCGTCAATCCCAGTGAAGTCGCGAATCTCCCCAGCGCGCGCCTTTTTGTAGAGATTCTTGGGATCGCGCGTTTCGCAAACTTCGAGCGGCGCATCGATAAACACTTCGATAAACTCAGCGTTGCTCTCCAGCGCGATCTCACGCGCGCGTCGCCGCTCCATTCGATAAGGCGAGATGAACGCCGTGATCACCACCGCACCGGCATCGGCCATCAGTTTCGCCACTTCGCTCACTCGACGGATGTTCTCCACGCGATCCTCAGGCGAAAACCCGAGATTCGAATTCAGCCCGTGGCGGACGTTGTCGCCGTCGAGCACGTATGTGTGCATGGCGCGATTGAAGAGCTCACGCTCCAGGGCCTGGGCGATGGTCGATTTTCCAGCGCCCGATAGACCGGTGAGCCAAACTACCGCGCCGCGATGTCCGCTGCGCACCGCGCGTTCCCGGGCGGTAATTTTCCCCTCGCTCCAAAAAATGTTTTGACTCTTCGCGACGCGACGATCCGTATAAACACCGCCGAAAATCGTGCCACCACCGCGGATTTCGCCCTCCTCTACGATGACGAACCGGCCCAGATTCGGGATGCGCTCATGATTATCGATCACGAGCGCTCGGCGTGTTTGAATTGTCAGTCTGCCTACTTCGTTCCGTTCCAGTTGTTCGCGCTTATCGATTTTCGCCTCCAGCGTCGATGAATCCATAACCTCCTCGATCGAGACGACCTGGCATTTCACCTCCTGAGTCGCCAGCCGCAGATTGTAAAGGCGACCGACGCGCAACGGTCCGCGCACGATCCAGAAAAGGTCGGCGCGAAAACGATTCGTCTCGATCGGAGTGTCCGTTTGATGCGACGCAACATAACCGCGCTCGACAAAGATTTGCTCGCTCAATGTGATTCCGATCGAATCCCCAGACATGGCCGCGCCGTCGGTCGATGCGTTCCAACGCTAAATGGTCGCGACCACGGATGATTTGTTTGCCGGCGAAAAGACGAGCTCGTCCCCCACCCTCAATGTTCCCGTTTCGATCCGGCCGGCTACGATGCGGCGTTGGTCGAAGCGATAAACGTCTTGCACGCAAAAGCGCAATGGAAGATCGAGATCCGCTTTTCGAGGCTTGAACAAGTCGAGCGCTTCCAGAACCGTCGGACCGCGATACCACTTCATCTTCTCGCTCGCCCGCGCGACGTTCTCACTCGTTTTCGCGGAAGCGGGAACGAACGCACGCGCTTCGAGCGAAAGATCGATGAGAAACTTGCTGTATTCGCTCTCGATCTCCGCGAATCGCTTCTCCGAAAACTCTGCCAGATCCATTTTGTTGACGACAACGATCAACTGGCTGATCCCGAGCAGACGCAGCAAATACGCGTGCCGCCGGCTCTGTTCGCGAACCCCTTCGTTCGCTGCGATCACGAGAACGGCGGCATCGGCGCGCGACGCGCCCGTGATCATGTTCTTCAAGAATTCCTTGTGGCCAGGAGCGTCGATGATGACGTAGTTGCGGCGCGAGGACCGAAACGCAATCTCCGTTGTGTCGATGGTGACGTTCTGTTTCTGCTCCTCGAGCAGAGCATCGAGCAAAAACGCGAACTCAAATTCCATTCCTTCCGCCGCGCAAGCCTGCTTCACCATGTCCATCTTTCCGTCGGGCAACGAATCGGTGTCGTGCAGGATGCGACCGATGAGCGTGGACTTGCCGTGATCGACGTGGCCGGCGAAGACGACCCGAAGCTTGGCGTCGAAGCTGGATGCGTGCTGGATGCTGGATGCTGGATGCTGGATACTGGATGAAGAGACTCGCGCTGGTTTCTTCATTTGTCGGATTTATGAGAGCGCTCGACGCTCTGGAGAAAGAGGTTCAGCTTTCGCCCGAGTTCTTGGAGTTTCCTTGCGAGCTCGTCGCTTAACGCTTCCTCTTTCAATGAGCCGGTAACGACAAGTGTGTCGACATGATCTGCTGTCTCATCGCATGAAGCGAGAGCATAAGTCAGGAATCGAACGAACTCTTGTTTGTAGCGCCGACGCCCATAGCCTTCCACGATACACGATTTGACCGATTTGATCGCTCGCCGAATCTGACTACCCTCTTCGAACATTTCGAACTTCGGTAACTTCGTTAATGTCATTTCGTGAATCGAAATGACT
>JBAQJG010000205.1:0-7012 GCA_049300145.1 Chthoniobacterales bacterium
GCCTTCTCCTGGGCGTTTGAGATCACGCCCGAAGGAATCAAACGTGAATCGGAGATCGAGTCTGACAAATCGATCACGCATCACACTGGTCGGAAAATTGTCGCATTAACGATCGCACTCGCGGTAGTCGCGGCGGGGCTGCTAGCGTTCCAGTTGTTCCGTGCAAAATCGACAACGCCGCTGACCAACATTGCCGGCCAGGCGAACCCAATTTCGGACAAAAGCGTCGCAGTCCTGCCGTTCGAAAATTTGAGTGACGAGAAGTCGAACGCTTATTTTGCCGATGGCATTCAGGATGAAATCCTCACGCGCCTGTCGAAGATCGCGTCGCTTAAAGTCATTTCGCGGACTTCCACCCAGAAATACAAGAGTGCGCCCGATAATCTTCGCGAAATCGGCAGGCAACTGGGCGTGGCGAATCTGCTCGAAGGCAGCGTGCAACGGGCGGCTGACGCGGTGCATATCAATGTGCAGTTGATCCGCGCGGCCACCGACGAACATCTCTGGGCCGAGACTTACAACCGCAAACTGAACGATATCTTCAGTGTCGAAGCGGAGGTCGCCGGAGCGATCGCCGATCAACTTAAAGCCACTCTATCCGGCGCTGAAAAACAGGAAATCGCCGTTAGGCCGACTAACAATCCCGCGGCTTACGACGCTTTTCTCCGTGGCCTCGCTTTCGAGGGGCGGATCGACGGTCTGGCGGGGAACACCCTTCGATCAGCCGAAGCCTTCGCCGAAGCCGTTCGATTGGATCCGGGTTTCGCGCTGGCCTGGGCGCATCTCGCGAGAGCGCACAGCTTTTATTTCTTATTTGAGCCAACCCCTGCGCGTCGCGAGCTCGCGCAGAAGGCGCTCGAAAAGGCCAAGGCCTTGCAGCCCACGCTGGTGGAGACTCAATTGGCCGACGGATTCTTTCATTACTGGGTGGAACGCGATTACGCGCAGGCTAAAGCGCTCTTCGAAGCGATTCGCAAACAATACCCGAATAATTTCTACCCGCCTTATGCGCTCGGAGCGGTGGCACGCCGGGAGGGGCGTTGGGAAGACAGCCGCTCTCTTTTCGCTCAGGCGTTGGACCTTAATCCACAGGATGTATTCCTGCTGGCCGATGCGTGCCTTGATCTGACTTGCATGCGCGATGGCGCTGGCGCTCGTCAACTTGTCGATCGCGCATTGAATCTGAACCCCGGAAATGTCGGCCTGCTCGCGCTCAAAGCGCAGGCTTGGCTCCTCGAGGGCAATGTCGCTGAAGCACAGAAGACGCTTGCGCAGGCGCAACCTGAAGCGGGAGATTTCGGTGCAGTCAGCACGATCACCGCCTGCGCGATCCTGGCGCATAGTTACGATAACGCGATTGCGATTGTAAAAGCGCAGCTGGAAAAACCAGAAAAACTCGGTATCCAAATCGGATCGGCTGAAAACTTCCTCGGCGATCTTCTTCGTCTTTCTGGCGATACTCCGGGCGCCCTGGAAGCATACACCCGGGCGCGTCAGGCATACGAAGCCGCTTTTCGGAGCCAGCCTAACAATGCCGAATTCGCCAGCCCCTTGAGCTTGGCCTGCGCCGGCCTTGGCGATAAGGAGTCCGCCCTGAAGTATGCCCGACAGGCCATCGCCTTGCTCCCGGCGTCGAAAGATGCTCTTATCGGGCCGAGCTACGAAGAAAATCTTGCCCGGATCCAGGCGCGGTTTGGAGACAAGGACGATGCCATCGCTGGGTTGCAACATTTGCTCGCCACCAACTACAGCGGACCCCCGCTCACGCCGGCTCAGCTCCGGATCGATCCCGATTGGGACAAGCTGCGCGGCGATCCGCGGTTTCAGAAACTCTGCGAAGAAAAGCCGAAATGAGTGAAGGAAATTTCTTTGCCGAGCTCAAGCGGCGCAACGTTTACAAGGTTGCGGTCGCTTATGCAGTAGTCGGCTGGTTAATCGCTCAAATTGCGACCCAGATATTTCCGTTTCTGGAAATCCCGAACTGGGTTGTGCGTCTGGTGATCGTGTTGATTGCGATTGGATTTCCAATCGCGCTCGTGATCGCGTGGGCTTTTGAAGCGACTCCAGAGGGAATCAAACGAACCGAAGTTGCCGACGCCGAGCATGAGCACTCACGTGGGAAGACATGGATCTATGTTGTTATCATCGGCGCAGCGATCTCGGCCGCCTTGTTCTTTCTCGGCCGATATACAGTCGGCAACAAGAACGTGGCAGCGTCGGCCAACGAACTACCGGCAAAGTCAATCGCCGTTCTGCCGTTCGAGAATCTGAGCAGCGACAAGGAGAACAGCTACTTCGCTGACGGTATTCAAGACGAAATCCTGACCAAGCTCGCCACCATTGCCGACCTGAAGGTTATCTCACGCACTTCGACTGAGAAGTACAAGAGTAAGCCGGAAGACCTAAGGACGGTTTCGCAGCAACTCGGGGTTGCAAACGTGCTCGAAGGAAGTGTGCAGAAAGCCGGTAATAAAGTGCGGGTGAATGTGCAGTTGATCGATGCCCGAGCCGATTCGCACCTTTGGGCCAAGAGCTACGACGGCGATGCGAAGGATATCTTCGGAGTGGAGTCCGAAGTCTCCCAGCAGGTGGCCGACGCATTACAAGCGAAGCTTTCGCCGACAGAAGCCAAGACCATTGCGACCGCCCCTACCACCGATGCGGCGGCTTACGACCTATACCTGAAGGCTGAATCGGCGTTTCGCACAGCACAGAGTTCGCTTCGGCCCGACTCATTCCAACAAGCGGATAACTGGTATCGGCAAGCGATTGCTCGTGATCCAAGTTTTGCACTCGCCATTGCTCGACTAGCGCAGTGCCAGTTGAACGCGCACTGGTTCATCAAACCGCTGAGTAAAGAACGGCTGGAGGAAATCAAGAGCAATATAGAACACGCTCTCAGTATCGCGCCGAATCTCGCTGAAGCCCACATTGCCTCAGGGTTATTTTATTACTTCGGTCGTCGTGCTTACCCGGAAGCATTGGCCGAGCTTGCCCGCGCAATAGAACTGCAGCCTAACAACTCCGTTGCCTTAGAATATTCAGGCTATGTGCATCGACGTCAGGGACAATGGCAACAGGCATTAAACGAACTCAACCGCGCCCTCGAGCAGGATCCGCGCAATGCCAGAGTGGCCGCTAACCTGGCGAACACTTACAGTATCCTCCGCATGCACGACGAAGCTCAACGTCTGGCCAAACGCGCCGTCAGTCTCGATCCACACGAGGTCGTCGGAATGGTAGCATGGATCAACAGCATTCTGATGCGCAATGGCGACGCCGAAGAAGCGCTTCGTGTGCTGACGACGTTCCCTGCCGATACGAAGCTAACCACCAATACCACGGTGCCGGGATTTAACCCCATGATTGGCTCTCGCGCCTGGGTCTTCGCGTTTGCGCGCAAATTCGACGCTGCGGTGCAGGTGTGGGACAATTCTTCGGATGAAGGCCGTCAGCTCGCTGCCAGAAGCGCCATTCACCTAATAGCTAATGATCTTGCTGCAGCCCAGTCCGATGCCGAGAAAGCACGGCCGTTGCTCGAGAGCAGATTGCAAGACCGTCCGGACGACACGGCTGCGCTGACCGAGCTGGCATGGGTGTATCTTGGTCTTGTGCGAAATGCTGACGCCGTGGCGACGGCGCGCCGCGCTATCGAAATCATGCCGCCATCAAGAGACGTGCTCGCGGGCAACGGTCTGCGCGCCGGACTGGCTGAGATTGAGGCGCATGCAGGCATGGTGCCGGAGGCAATCGCGATCTTGCGGGAATTACTGTCAGGTCCCGGCGGCTTTGTATCGATTGCGACTCTGAAGCATGATCCGGTTTGGGAGCCATTGCGGAGCGATCCGCAATTCCAGCAGCAGCTGACAATAAAGGAGCACGTCGGTCCGTGATGAACGACAAGCCCTCTTTCTTTTCTGAGCTGAAACGGCGCAACGTTTACAAGGTTGCGGTCGCGTACGCGGTTGTCGGTTGGCTCGTCATCCAGATCAGCTCGACGGTGTTGCCGACATTTCATGCGCCGGAATGGGTCGTGCAGACGCTTGTGGTACTCGTGGCGCTTGGATTTCCGATTGCGCTTGTGCTCGCGTGGGCTTTTGAGGCGACGCCGGAAGGAATCAAGCGAACTGAGGTTGCCGACGCCATGCCGGCGGCGGCGTCAGGACACAGGAAGCACGCGTGGATCTACGTAGTTGTGATCTGTGGCGCGATCTCGCTGACATTATTTTTTCTTTTCCGCTACAGCAGCGGAAATAAGACGTCGTCGCCTGACAACATTTCGAGCAAATCAATTGCGGTCCTGCCGTTCGAAAACCTGAGCGATGATAAGGGCAACGCGTATTTCAGCGATGGTATCACCGAAGAAATACTCAACGCGCTGGCGCAGATTCCTAACCTGAAAGTGGCCGCACGCCGATCAGCCTTCCAGTTCAAGGGCACTAACCTCGATCTGCGCAAAATCGGCCAGGCACTTGGGGTGGCACATATTCTCGAAGGAAGTCTGCAGAAGGCCGGCGATCAGGTGCGCATCAACGTCCAGTTGGTCGACGCGCAAAACGGCCTGCAGGCGTGGTCCGAAAAATACGACCGCAAACTCGACAATGTTTTTGCGGTCGAAGACGAAATCGCCAAGGCGATTGCAACGAAATTGCGCGTGCAACTTACGGGCGGTGGCGGCCAGCCGCTGGTTCCCGATAGCACCAGTAATTCGCAGGCGCACGAATTGTATTTGCGCGGATTGACCCTGCTGGCGGCGCGCGGTCCCGGATTACGCGACGCAGCGGATGCATTTCAACAGGCCGTCAAGCTCGACCCTAATTACGCGCAAGCCTGGGGTGCATTGGCCGAGACCGAACTCCTGCTGCCTGCATATCAGGTCGATTCCATGGAAGCTTCATTTCCCCGCGCCGATTCCGCCGCACAGCGCGCTCTTGCACTCGATCCCAACACGGCGTCAGCTTATGTCGCCCTTGGCCTTGCAGACACTTTTCGCTGCCAATGGCCAGATGCCGAGCGGGCCTTTCGTCGTGCCCTGACCCTCTCACCGGGTGACGCCGAAGCGGTCAATCAATACGCGCAGTTTCTGTCTAGCATTGGGCAGAGCGAACCATCCCTGCGCGAGATCGAGCGCGCTCAACAGCTCGATCCGCTGTCGCCGATTATTGGGGTCATCCGTGCGGGAATGCTCGCCACGTTGCATCGCGATGACGCGGCCACCGCTCAGGTTGAAAGCATCCTGACAGCGCATCCTGACTTTGCGCCAGCCCATGCGGTTGCGATCCTTCTTTATGTCGATCGCAAACTTTATCCCCAGGCCGAAACGCATTTTCGGGCGCTCGCCAAAATCAATGGCGAGAATGCGGATGTAAAAGGTTTGATCGCGCGCGGCATGGCCGATCCTGCGCAACGTGCCGCTGCCGTGCAAAGCCTGGAGATTGCGCCCGAAAATGCCGATCTGCGAAGCGATCCTGTTGTGTATGCATTCTACCTGATATCATTGGACCAACAGGATCGCGCCCTCGATCAGCTGGAAATCTACGCGACGAAGCACAACAGCAGTTTCGGAGCATTCCTGTGGGGCCGCTCTTTCGATCCGTTGCGTAACGAGCCGCGTTTCAAGGCAGTTCTTGCCAAACTGGCTCTCCCTTACACTCCGCCTGCCGCGACCGAACCATGAACGACAAGCCCTCTTTCTTTTCTGAGCTGAAACGGCGCAACGTTTACAAGGTTGCGGTCGCTTACGCGATTGTCGGCTGGTTATTGGTTCAGATCGCGACGCAGGTCTTTCCATTCTTGGAGATTCCGAATTGGGTCGTCAGGCTGGTGATTGCGCTTGTTGTGATCGGATTTCCGATTGCGCTCGTACTCGCATGGGCGTTTGAAGCGACTCCGGAAGGAATCAAGCGAACCGAAGTTGCCGACGCAATGCCACCAACGACGAGCAAGAAGAGGCACGCGTGGATCTACATTGCTGCGATAGGCGCTGCGCTCTCGGTTGGATTGTTCTTCCTTGGCCGCTACACGATGCGAACCACTATTGCTCCATTGAGCGGACCTCCGGCAAAATCGATCGGGGTGCTCCCGTTTGAGAATCTCAGCGACGACAAGGCCAACGCTTACTTCGCCGACGGTATACAGGATGAGATTCTGACGAAGCTTGCGAGCGTCGCAGATCTCAAGGTTATCTCGCGAACGTCGACCGCTAAATACAAGAGCAAACCGGAAGATTTGAAGACGGTCGCACAGCAACTTGGAGTCGCGAACGTCGTGGAAGGGACGGTGCAGAGGGCTGCTGACAAAGTGCGCGTCAACGTCCAGCTGATCGATGCACGCGCGGATTCGCATCTTTGGGCAAAGTCTTACGACCGCGACATCAAAGACGTCTTTGCGGTCGAAAGCGAAGTCTCGCAGGAAATCGCCGACGCGTTGCAGGCGAAACTTTCGCCTAACGAGTCCAACGTGCTCGCCACCGCGCCAACAAAGGACCCGGAAGCCTACGACTTGTTCTTGAAAGCCGAGGGCCACGAGAAAGAGGCGGAGAGCGCGATCAAAGCGGAGCTCTTCGATAGGGCGGCGGCTTTGTATCAACAAGCGCTGAGTCGCGATCCGAACTTCGCGCTGGCGGCCGCGCGTTTGGTCGAAAGCCGGATGACTCGCCACTGGTTCGTCAGAAGGCTTTCCGATGCCGAACTGCCTGCGGTTAAAAGCATCGCCGAGCAGGCGGTTGCTCTTGCTCCCGATCTGGCGGAGTCGCACATCGCCCTCGGAATATTCTATTATCTCGGGCATCTGCAATACGATGAAGCGTTGAGTGAATTACAACGCGCGCTTGAACTTCAACCGGGCGACACGAGGGCGCTGGAGTTCTCTGGTTATGTTCATCGTCGCCAAGGCCGCTGGAAGCTCGCCTTGTCCGAACTTACTCAGGCCGAAGACCGCGACCCGCGAAATGGATCGTTGGTGGCTAATATCGGAGCAGCCTATTGTTACCTGCGAATGTGGACGGAGGCCA
>JBAQJG010000206.1:0-2625 GCA_049300145.1 Chthoniobacterales bacterium
ATCGACTCCCGCGCCAGCTTCAGTGCGAGTGCGCGGTGCGCCTCGCTGTCGACTTCCGAATCCGGCGTCTGCGAATACTTCACCATCGCGGGAGGATCGAACAATCCCAGCCGGAAGCGAGCCGTGAACAGGCGTTTCAGCGCAACATCGATATCTTTTTCACTCAGAAGACCTTGCTTCACGGCGTCCAAATACTTCACATAGTCCGAATTGTCTTTTGCCTTGGTGAAGAAGTCCGCGCATTCATTGTCCATGCCCGTCTTCATCGAAACCGCGGCGGCTTCGGCCATGCTCCTGGTGAACTGGTGGCCTTTGAAGACGTCAACGATGGCATCGCAGTCGGACACTACATATCCATTGAACTTCCAAGCGCCACGCAATTGATCTTTGAGCAGAAAGGTGTTGGCGCAGGCGGGTTCGCCGTTGATCCGGTTGTAAGCGCACATCACCGATTGCGCCTTCCCCTCAATAACGGCGGCGCGGAAGGCGGGCAGATAAGTGTCCTCCATGTCGTGCTTCGACACCTCGACGTTGATGGTGTGCCGCGACGGCTCCGGCCCGCTATGCACCGCAAAATGCTTGGGGGTAGAGATCACCCGAAAATACTTCGGGTCGTCGCCTTGCATCCCGGTAACGAAGGCGACCCCCATCCGCCCCGTGAGAAACGGGTCCTCGCCATAGGTTTCCTGCCCGCGTCCCCAGCGCGGATCGCGGAAGATATTAATATTCGGCGACCAGAAATCCAGGCCCTCCATGATGTCCCGCCGGCTGGCGCGTACCGCCTGGTTATGTTTCGCTCGCGCTTCCGTGCTGATAACGACCGCCATCTCATGGATCAAGGGAACGTCGAAGGTTGCCGCGAGTCCAATCGGCTCCGGAAACACAGTGGCGGTTCCAGCGTTGGCGACTCCATGCAGGGCTTCACTCCACCAGTCATAGGCGGGAACCTGCAGTCGCGGGATCGCTCGCGCCTGGTTCACCAGTTGAGATGCCTTCTCCTCGAGCGTCATCCGGGCGACGAGATCGTCAACCCGCTCATTCGTTGGCAATGAGGGATTCAGATAGGGCAGGGCACTCGCAGGGTCCGCGCTTGGCGCAACCGAATTGACTACTGCCACAAACAGGACAACGATCAGCATCGCAGACATTTGAATACTATTTTCGTGCATGGGGGCGGCACTCCTCACGGCAGTATGATTTGAAACTAGGGCTCGATGTTAAGGCGCGATGAAGTATAGCACCGTCAACGTACACGATACGGAAATTCCGCCTTTTTTCTCACGCGCTCGATCACGATAGGTTGTATGATCCGCTCAGTAAAACGTGTGTGGGTCAGGGCGTGAAGAAGAAGAAAAGACGCGGAATCCATTTGATCGCCGAACTGGCTAACGTCTCGATCGGGACGGTGGATCGCGCCTTGCATGGGCGCGACGGGATCAACGAATCTACGCGCGAGCGGATACTGCAGATTGCGCGACAAATATCCTATACGCCGAACCTGGCGGCGCGCGCTTTGTCGGTGTCCAAGGCTAGCTTTCGGATTGGAGTCTGCATACCTCGAGAAATCCATTTTTTCTATGATCAGCTTTGGAGCGGAGTCCTGGACGAAGCTCGTCGTGCTGCACAGCTTGGCGCGCAGTTTGTAAACCGCCCGATTCGCGCGCTCGGGGAGGGAGATGCCAAGGCGTTCAAGGAACTCGTGAAGAGCGGCGTCGACGGAATCATTCTCACGGCAGGAAACCCGCAACGTCTCGCGCCTCTCATCGACGACGCGGAAGAAAAAGGCATCCGCGTAGTTTGTGTGTCGACCGATGCCCCCGAAAGCCGGCGGTCGAGCATCGTTTGCGTAGAGCCGTGGCTGAACGGCCGGCTGGCAGGGGAGTTGATGGGAAAGTTTGTGCCGCCAGGCTCCAGAGTGGCCGTGGTTGCCGGTATGCTGAATACCGAAGACCATCGCAAGAAAACCGATGGTTTTTCGGACGCGTTTCCGCAGCACTGCCCCGGCGGCAAGATCGCCGGTGTGATCGAAGGGCACGAGGACGAAGACGAAAGTTTTCAAAAGACGTTTGACCTTCTCGGTCACAATCCGACTCTCGCAGGACTTTATGTGAATACCGTCAACTGCCTTCCCGTCTGCCGCGCACTCGGCGCGCGCGGCCTTGCCGGAAAAACTAAATTGATAACGACGGATCTTTTCGCGGAGATGTCCCCCTACTTTAAAAAAGGGACCATCACGGCCTCTATCTATCAACAACCACATCGCCAGGGCCAAATGGCGGTTCGGCTCATGGTGGACAATCTGACCAGCAAGGCGCCTTTCCCGCTGACTGTCCATCTCAGCCCCGGGGTGGTGATGTCGTCCAACCTGCATCTCTTCCGAGAGATTAGACTGGCAAGCGTGAAGTCTCAGGATTTCGTTCTCACAAATCCAACTGTGCCAAAAGCATAATAAAAAATGTGGAATTCGGATTCGCTGCCGAGACGACTCGCGCAATTTCCCGGTGTCCTAAATTCGTTTAGAAAATCGATATTCTTCTTGACAAGGTACCAGATTAAAGACTGTACTCGTTATCGTTGGCAGGGGGAAGCTTTATGAACTTGCACCTACGCTCACTCCGTATGAAC
>JBAQJG010000207.1:0-2210 GCA_049300145.1 Chthoniobacterales bacterium
TGTTGCTGGGTTTACCGAGCACAACCACCCGGACTGGCCCGACCTCAAATGCAAATTCGCCATCCTTCTTTGGGGCTGCGCCAATCGCGGCCTCAATTTTCGCACCGACCTGCGCAGCAACGTCGAATAAATCAATTGCGCCGGTATACACCATTACCAATCGCAACTGCTGTGGTGTTGCTCGCGTGCTGTCAGTTACCGCACTACTGAGAAAATTTAGGGTCTCCGCGTAACTGTCGCTTCCGTCCGAACGCCGTGTTTGCCAGTCGATTATCAGGATGTCAGCAGGCTCAAACAATTCGTGAGCCGTTCCCACATCGGCTGGGTTTTCATAAGGGAACCGCTTGAGCACGGAGCACGTGATGCCTAGTCTTGCGAAAGATTCGATTACATCTTCAGCGTTGAGACTATGCGTGCTGGGATCTCGAACAGAAGTAGCTCTCAAAATTTGGATATTGCCGGTCGAATCTTTCGTCTGCGTCTGTGGTATTAGCGTCGAGGGAGTTGGTGGCTCGGCAGCAGCATGGGGAGTCGCTTCCACTATTTGCTCACTCAAAAAAGCGCGATCATCGATGACAACTGCCGTTTGAAGAAACCGCTTGGCCACCTCCAAAGAACGTTCAAAAAATTTAGTTCCGGGTTTCATTTTCCAATGACTCACTATCTTGCTGTTTTGAAATCCTAAAGCAGACCGATGTGTCTTCGTGCTCCGTCAAAGATATTTCATAACCGGCTTTTGCGAGCGAACGACGCGATATGTAAAGACCCATTCCGCGTCCTCCAGGCTTCCGAGTAAATCCTAGCTCAAATTCCTGCCAGCACCTTGATCCCCGCACGCGCTAAGCCATAACTCATTCCGCCAGCACCGCAGAAAAAATCGACAGCCTTTAATCGCATGGGGCGCTAAGGCAGGTCGCGAGCATAGAGTGAATATTCCCGATCGCTGAATATTGCAACAGGTATGAACGGACGGCTCGCCCCCGCAGAAAATATCCAAGATCGACAACGAGTCAGCGCAGGCGGCGAAAGACGTGCCGGTTGATTACCGAACCCCGCGCTTACTGGATGAACCGGATCGTCATTGGGTAGCGATACTTCCGAAAAGCCGATACGCTGAAAGCTGAAACACTGAAATGGGGCACGACAGAATGAATGCCAGCATTCGCGGCGGGCCAATTTCCGCCAGGCGGGATGCGCCGCTTATTTGTTGCCGAAGCTCACTGAATGAAGCGGATGGTGATCGGGTAGCGATAGAATTTTCCATCGCTCGCCTGGATGGCGGCGATGATGACGAATACCGCGTTCAGCACCCAAAGGGCCGCCAGAAAAAAGAACCCGATCAGGACCAGGCAAAAGACCGCGGCGATGAGGTTGTAGATGAGCATCGAGATTTGGAAGTTGAGCGATTCTTTGCCGTGCGCATCGATCTCGGGCGAGTCGTCGCGTTTGGCCAGCCAGACAATGAGCGGTCCGAGCAGGTGCCCGGGGAAATGAAGGAAAACGCCGAGCAACGCGCTGGCGTGACACAGAATGTTCCAGGTGCGGACATTCGAGGCGGTAACGGAGGTGGTCGGAGGGCCGCCGGCTGGTAGCGGTGGCGGCGTAGGGAGTGAGCTAGTCGTTTCCATGGCTATAACTATTTAATGGTTGGACGCGGTCGGTGTCGCGTTTGGATTCAGAATTTATCACCGTGGGAAGTCTTCGAGCGACGCTCGCTAGGCGTGGCAGCTACTTAACCAATGTTGGCACAGCCGCTGCTAAATAGTGGTCAAAGCTCGGGAGCCACTTAAACACTTAAACTTTACGTTCCCTTCCGTCAGCTTTCATAGCGGGATCAGAAATGATCCCGCTTTTTTTGTGCGAGCCGCACTGGCAAGGAAACCCTGACCGCGGATTACGCGGATTTAAACAGGTGTACGGGTTGATCAGAATTAGAGGTCTTCTGATTCCTAGCTTTCGAGCTTACCTTCCGCGTTTCATGTCCTTCGTGGGCTGACTTGAATCAATCACGGCCCTACCTGGTTCTTTTCGCGGACATTCGCGTCATTCGCGGGCTCTCCTACGCTCTGCAGGAGTTCCAGTTCGTGCCACCGCGCGTAGAGGTGCGCGACTTTGTCGCGCGCCGTTTTCAGTTGAGTTTCTAAATCGAAAATCTCCGACCGCGGTTTCGCATAAAAATCCGGCGCGGCAAACGTGGCTTCCAAATCCGA
>JBAQJG010000208.1:0-20168 GCA_049300145.1 Chthoniobacterales bacterium
GTGTAATCCATCGTCAACATAAGCGGTCAGTGCGCCAGTGGCGGGATTCCGCACGATTGTCGGCATGAGGCTTAAAGGGCCCTCCTTTACTGGAACGGTGTAGCGAAGCAGCCCTGTCGATGCGTCAAGCACATAGAGTGAGTTGGTATTCCCGGTAGTTCCCTGAAAAACAACGGAACCGCCACCTACAGCAGCTTGTGAAGGCCAATCAAAAGTCCCCGAGTAGCTCCAGTTGATCGCGCCAGTGAAAAGGTCAAATGAACTTATTGTAGTGGTTCCATTGGCCCCTCCATTTTTCGTGGCATAAACAGTGTTGCCGACTACCAAGGGTGTCGTATATCCATGCGGTGCGCTCCAAGCAAGCGACAGCGCCGTCGGATCGACGACCGCATTCGACCTTCCAGTATGCGCGGTGTCGTGCTGATAATCCGGCCAGTCGTCGCCTACTGCTCTTCTGACAAATGATGTCGACAGTAAAATCAGTAGCAGGAATATCGGAGATCGAAGATAATAGCAGTTACGTACGATACTGGGCGTATAGCGTTCGTTTTGTGTCACGGAAGGCCCTTTAGCCAACCTTCGCAGTCGATGTCAAGACCGAGCCGCGGTGAATATGTAAAGAATCTGATTGGCCTTGGAGCCGCTACGTCCTCTGATCGCCTCTTGCCTCCTCGCCAGTAGGAACAGTTTAGCGAGCAAGGGTCCACCCGTTTTGCCCCCCTGGCGCTGGAAATTCGGTCTGTTCCTGTCCACAAGAGCCAGGCTTGAACCGATGTGAAATCGGACTAATGACTGAACTCAGAAACGATCAGCGGCGAGCGGAAGTATCGGGTGAAGAAAACAACCAAGAGCAGGGTTAAGCGGATGAAGTTTGCGCTCGGAGAGCACATCCGCGTCGTGCCGCTACATCACCCGAAACCACCTATTTCGATCGCTGAACTTAGCCGTGTCCGACGGGAACGCGAAGCCGAGACAGTGGATTTTTTCGATGGCGCGGCGCATCCCGCGCCGACTAGCGCGAGGCTCACATACCGAAACGGGGTACTTTTAGCAAAGGTGGAGGTGTTTACGATTTTCTGGGGAAAATTATGGGGATCAACGCCGAGTTCGACGGATTTGATGGGCAAGTTGAACAAGTTTTTCACGGACATCCTAGTCAGTCCTGCGATCGGTTCGCTCGCGGAGTACACCGTGTCGGGCCAGGCGATCGGGCGCGGTTCTTTCATCGGCACGAAGGTCATTAGCGCGAATGGGCCAGCGAGCAGCGTTAGTGATTCAGCAATCCGCGCACAGTTAAAGCAATGGATCGCAGGCACGACGGTACCCAAAAACACTAGGAACACACTTTATTTCATCTTTCTCGATCCCGGCATCGTCTCAATCATGGGCGGCGGTCGTTCGTGCCAAAGCTACTGTGGCTATCATAACAACGTCGGGAAAATCTACTATGCGGTGATGCCGTATCCGCCATGTAGCGGCTGCCTTGGTGGGATGCAGGCTTTTGATGCGCTAACGGTACCAGTTCGCATGAACTGTGTGAAGCAATCACCGATCCTGTGCCAGGTTCCGGCTGGTATGATGATACCAATGGCGAGATAGGAGATATTTGTGCCTGGACCTTTAAACAAGTTGATGGGTACACGGTGCAACTCGAGTGGTCAAACCAGCAAGACAAATGTGTGTAGCCCCACCGACCGAATGCTATAACGGCAAATCCATATATGACCTCAACAATTCCATTGCAGATTATGCTCGCCTTCGCCAGCGCTGGCTGACCTTGTTTTCGTTAGACCGATGAAACTGCGTTCGATTTGTATGCTTGCAACACTGCAACTGAGTTTGTTGTCATTGACAGCACAAGAATCGCCGGCTCCTGGCGTATCCACGTCACAACAGCAGCCTTCGCGATCGTCAGGAGTATCGACGCAAGCTACTCCGCCGCGCGACGGAGCCCACGACTTCGACTTCCTCATCGGTAACTGGAAGGCTCACGTTCGCCGGCTTCCCGATCGTTTGGTCGGTTCGACCACTTGGGTCGATTATGACGGCATCTCGAATCACAAGAAGATCCTCGACAGCAATGCGAACTTTGAGGAGTTCGAGGTCGACAATCCTGAGAAGCACCTGCACATCAAAGCGCAAACGCTCAGGTTATACAATCCAGACTCGCATCAGTGGAGTATCTACCCTCTAGACCTGGACAAAGGCGCTCTTAACCTGCCGCCAGTTGTTGGTCAATTTACCGGCAATCGAGGCGAGTTCTACGATCACGAACCATATAAGGGCCGTTCGATTCTGGTGCGCTACGTCTGGCTGAATCTCTCGCCGAAATCGGCGCGGATGGAACAGTCCTTTTCGCCCGATGGCGGGAAAACGTGGGAAACAAATTGGATTTGCGAACTGACTCGATAGCACGACCGCTGCGTAGTAGGTCTAACCAGGCGCGGCAGCGGTAATAAGATACTTGACTGAGCGTAATTGACGCGTTTTGCGCCTCGGTTTTGCATGTTGAAGCTTTATTCCTCAGGACTTTACGCCCTCCGAATTTTCAAAAAAGCTTGACATGCTTCCGTGCTCCTGAGAAAAACGGCTTTTGACCCCTTAAGGACAACCGAGAAATGACTAAACAAACTACCTCTACCATCATAACGCGTCTCTGCTGGAGCACGTTTTTCCTCGCTCTGCTTTTTCTCATTGTCAGCGTGATCCCACGCGCGGTTGGGCAACGACAGGCGTCGGCGGCGCCAGCGGTCTGCCCCAACCCGTGGCAAAATGTTGCAAGTATGCCGCTGGATCTTTATGGCGCAGCAGGCGCTTCCAACGGCACCTACTCTTACAATGCCGGCGGCTACTCCTTTAGCTCGGGCAATACGTTAAACGTTTTGAACCGTTACGATCCAGTGGCCAACACATGGACCTCGCTCGCTCCGATGCCCCAAAGTGCGATCATGGCTTCCGCCGTTTACTATCCGACCACAAACAAAATTTACGTGTTTGGCGGCGAAGATGCCGTCTCCGGGGTCAATTACAACCTGACTCAGGTTTATGATGTCGCCTCCAACACCTGGAGCATGGGCGCGAACATGCCCGACGTGCGCAGCTTTATGGCTTCCGGCTACAACAGCGCCAACGGCAAGATCTATCTTATCGCAGGCTACAACACCGGTAACGTGACCAGCGCCCAAACGCAGGTTTGGGAATACGATCCTGTCGCCAACACTTTTACAACGCGAACGCCTTACCCTAACGCTAACGGTACCGGCGGCCCCGCGTTTGGCATCATCAATGGCCATTTCTATGTGGCGGGCGGACGCGATCTCACCAACACCGAAATCGCTCTCGTTTATGACTACAACATCGCTGCTGACACTTGGACGGCAAGGGTCAATCTTCCCGCCGCAAACAATGCTCCTGGCAGTGGCGTAGCACTCAATAGACTGTGGGTTTTCGGGGGCGGTAATCCTTTTTTGGGCGCCACTGGGGGTGGCAAGGCTGCGTCTAGTCAG
The DNA here is from genome assembly GCA_049300145.1 of Chthoniobacterales bacterium. Classification (GTDB taxonomy): domain Bacteria; phylum Verrucomicrobiota; class Verrucomicrobiia; order Chthoniobacterales; family UBA10450; genus AV133. The sequence goes on from JBAQJG010000208.1 coordinate 3,507, forward strand.
ACCAAGGCCGCGTTTGCCAGGACATTTGTCAAGGGCCAGGGCGACGTTCCGCAAACAACTAACGGCACCGTCGTCTATGACCCCGTCGCCGATAGCTGGTCAAGCGGTCCGCTCATGAACGTGACTCGCTCATTCCCATCGGGCACGGCGATCGCCGGCAAATTGATTGCGGCCGGCGGCTATAACGGCTCGACCACGGTTGCCAGCGCAGAGACACTGGATACGTGCATTCCTCCGCCCCTTTGCGATACCGGGATAATCCAAAACGAAGGATTCGAGACCGGCAGCTTTCCACCCTGGGTAATTGACGGCACCAACCTTTCGCCCGTAATCAGCACTGCCCAGGCCCACACTGGGACGTATTCAGCATTGGCGGGCGGTGACGGTACACCCACGGGCGGCTGCGGCAACGGGACCGAGCCAACCGGGGACAGCTCCTTCTATCAGCAGTTCACGGTACCCGCCGGTGGAGGCACGTTGAGCTTCTGGCACTGGGATTGCACCACCGACAGCATTTCGTTCGACTGGCAGGATGCTTACATCACGGATAGCGACGGCACCATCCTGACGACGATCTTCCATCAGTGTAATAACACGCAGGCCTGGCTCAACACGCTGGTCGACATGACGCCGTATGCTGGGCAGACTGTACGCATCAAGTTCCTGGTGCATCAGGATGGCTTCGGCGACCTCACCGGGATGTACGTGGACGATGTGGCTCTATTGGAGCCGTGTGCCCCGATGGCCCAAAGCGCGTTCTCGCGCAAAGTGCATGGCGGAGCCGGCACTTTTGATATCCTGCTGCCACTCACTGGCAACGTGGGGGTCGAATGCCGCACCGGCCCTACCTATCAGATGATCGTTAACTTCGCGACCACGGTCACGGTCCAGAGCGCATCAGTGACTTCTGGCACCGGGAACGTGAGCAGCTTCAGCGGGAGCGGGACGTCGCAGATCACGGTCAATCTCACCGGTGTGACCGACCAACAGCGAATCACCATGACGCTGCATGGCGTGAACGATGGCACACACATGGGTGACGTTCCCATTTCGTTGGGTGTGCTGATCGGTGATGTGAACGGCAACGGCGCCGTCAGTGCGGCCGACGTCGCTCTGACCAAATCGCAAGTGGGCGCGACGGTCGGTGGCTCGAATTTCCGCGAAGACGTGAATGTGAATGGCACGATCAGCTCGACGGATGTGGCACTGGTCAAATCCGACGTAGGCCACGCCCTGCCTCCCTAATAGCTGAGCAGCTGAGCGGAGCGGAGAAGTTCGTACGTTAGAGCGTTGCGGGTTGAGCTTGTTCAGGTTGACAGGGAATATCGTTCCATCGCTCGCTAACCTACCCCGCGCAATCACGGGCATGCGTCAATGCGGCCTAGCGGACGTCCGACACGCTGACTTCATCAACAACATAATGAGGACGCTTGCTTTATGACCCTCCTGCGAGGCATCGTTAGATCAGGCAAACGCGATTTTCATTCTGGCTTGCCAAACTCGAACCTTACTACACGCAAAAGACGGGGATGAAACTGTATCCAGGGACACTTAACCTCCACCTCAGCGATGCAATCTTTCCAACGCCAAAGGATGCTATTCGGCTTGAGAAGGAAGAATATGGCGGGCGAGTCTCGGTGAGCATGGCCCCATGCAGGATATTTGGCAGAAAGGCTTTCATCCTCCGCCCAGATATAGACGACGGAAAGCTCGGTGAGCCGCCAGAGAGAATCCTTGAGATCGCAACGGATGTCGGGATCAGAGACACGTATGGGGTCAAAGATGGGGATATTGTCGAAGTGGAGGTCTCCTGATGCAGGTGTGCCCTGCACATCCGGCGCCTAACCAATGGCTGGAGTAACCGCTGACCATCGTGATGATTAAGCTCGAATTTATGAAACAAATTGTCGATGTTTGCCACGCTCGCTCCCGCCAGCGGTAGCTGAGCTCCTTCTCGTCCCGCTCGGTCGAGCACCGCTTCTTCGGTGTTTCGCGCGCCGACTTTACACCCCCGATAGGTCGACTGAGAAGTCTTCGCGGAAAAGCGGAAGAAAGGCTTGACGCTTTTCTGGCTTTTTGGCTATAAGCGAGGTTCCGCGCGCAAATTTAACCCACGTCTTAACCACTGATGAAAAAGAAATCCGCTTCACAATCCGCCTTCTTTAATCTGCGTGTCTTAATTGGCCTGTTTATAGTCCTGGCCGGCGTCTTTCTGGCGCTGGCAGGTCTTGGCGCGTTCTCTGCGCTCGCTGCGAGCATGGCGCAAGGGCAGCAGAAGGATAAGATCATCACCAACTCCAAAGACCCTCTTGTCCCGAACGGATTTGATTGTTCCAAAATTCACGAGCTGGGCATTGACAAGCAAATGAATTTCCGGGCAGGCGCCATCATGATTGCCTGCGGCCAGGCGCAGGGAGGCGGGACTTCTGCGACTTCGCCGAGTTCCCCTCTGGGCGCCTTGACCCAGTTTATCCGAGAATTGTTCTCACCGCTGGCGTATGGCGGCACGGATGTGGACCTGATCACCGGCGAGACTTCTCCCGATGTCCAATCGACGACATTCTCCTGGGGCAACCCAGATAATCCCCTCCAGATAGTCGTCGCCTACAACGACTCACGAAACGCGCCCAGCAACTACTCCGGCGCATCGGTCTCCACCGACGGCGGCAGTACCTTCGTTCGCCTCACTAACGCCAGCGGTCAAAGCCCCTTCGCCAATACCCTCGGCGACCCGGTTATTTTGTACAACAAGCCAACCGCCACTTGGTTCACCGTCTGGCTAGACGGCGGCTGCGGCGGCCAGGGCCTTGGCGGGTACAAGTCGACCACTCCCTGGGACCCATCCCCGGCTAGTTGGACCCATTATAACTGCGTGCACAGCGGCGGCGAGGACGATAGAGAGTCTGGCTGGAGCGACATGAACCCATCCTCTCCCTTCTACGGGCGGATGTACGTCTCCTGGAACGACTTTGCTCGCGGGGGGGGCGCCCTCTTCGTCCGCTTCTCCACCGACAACGGTCTGACTTGGACCAACGAGCGACAGATCACTAGCGGCTTCATCCGCAACGTCCAGATCACCGGCGACCTCGTCACAGGCGACGTGTACATCGCTGGCATGAACGAAGAGGGCGGTGGCCTCACCACCCGCTCCAACCTCTTCTTCAGGTCCACCGACGGCGGTAGCACGTGGACCAACACCTACACCGGCCCCACCTTCAGCGGCCCTGGCCGCGTCGCTTGCAGCGCCAACTCCTACTTCGCCTGCATGTATATCAATGGCGGTGGCTACTGGCGGTACATGGGCTGGGGTGAGCCTGCCGCCTATAACCACGTCGTTCACTACGTCTATGCCGCGCGCAACACCGGCACCGGCGACCCTGGCGACGTCTTCTATATCCGCTCCACCGATAGCGGGGTGACTTTCAGTGCCCCATTCCAGTTGAACAGCAACACCGACCCGACCAAGGCGCAGTGGGAGCCGTCTGGTATGACGAGCGTGATGGCGGCGGGGCGTCCACTTGCACGCCGGGCGTCAACACCCCGTGTTACAGGATGTATGCGCGCAGGTCCAACGATAACGGCGTCACCTGGTTACCTGACGATACGTTCTCGGATGTAGTCAGCCCGCTACCCGCGCAGCCTGAGAGCGACTACGACTACGCCTCCGCCTTGGCCACCAAGCACCTCTCTTCATGGGTGGACGGGCGAGTCCCCATCAACGGTACCTACCAGGAGGATGCCTTCACCGACAGAGAACTGGTAGCGCCGATGGCACAAAGCGCGTTCTCGCGAAAAACTCATGGTGCAGCTGGCACTTTCGATATCCCGCTGCCACTTACCGGCGACGTGGGAGTAGAATGCCGCAGCGGCGGAGCCACAAACGATTATCAGATGATCGTTAACTTTGCGACCACAGTTACCGTTGGTAGCGCCTCAGTTACTTCTGGCACCGGGAGCGTGAGCAGCTTCAGCGTGAGTGGGTCACAGGTCACAGTCAATCTGACCGGGGTGACCAATGTCCAGAGAATCACAGTTACGCTCTTAAACGTGAATGATGGTACACACATGGGCAACGTGCCGGTTTCGATGGGTGTGCTGGTTGGTGATGTGAATGGCAATGCCACGGTGAATGCCACCGATGTTGCCTTGACCAAATCGCAAGTAGGCCTGCCGGTCGGTGGCGGGAATTTCCGCGAAGACGTGAACGCTAACGGCACGATCAGTTCCACCGATGTCGCAATCGTCAAATCCGACGTAGGCACCTCGCTGCCGCCTTGCGCTTTCTGGACCGAGCAGGCTGCTTACCCGATCGTCGTCTTCGGGAATGCCGTGGCTTCAGTAGGTGGCAACGTTTACAGTTTCGGAGGCATCGCTAACAACACCGCTGTCGCGAACGCTTATAAATACAGTACGGCGACCAATACATGGACGCCCATCGCAACACTTCCAGCGCCGCGTGGCTGGTTCAGCGCCACAAGCGACGGCACTTATATCTACCTGCTTGGCGGCGTGGACCAAAACTTCAGCACGACAGCCACGCTTTGGCGCTACAATCCGGTTACTAATACGTATAACACGGGCCTGCCGTCTTATACCATACCTACCTACTTCCACGCCTGTGCCTACCTCAACGGCAAAGTGTACCGCATCGCCGGCCGCGGTATCGGCACAGATTATCACGTTGAGGTGTATAACATCGCTACAAATAGCTGGTCTATGGCTGCCAATTATCCGGTTGCCAACCATAGCCTGATGGCAGTGGCCCTGGGCGGCTACATTTACGGCGCCGGTGGCAACGCCTTCGCTGATAAGACCTATCGTTACGATCCAAATACCGACACCTGGGACGACTCTGCAATCGCCGATCTCCCTGCTGGTCGCTCAGCTGCGGCTTCCGGTGTTTACAACGGCAGATGGGTACTTGCAGGAGGTGATGTCAACTTCGCCATCAGCAACAGCGCGATTGCCTGGGACCCAGCTACCAACACTTGGAGCGACTTGCCGAACATGGTACAGGCCCGCGATTATCTCGCGGGCGCAACCGCGAGCCAATCCTTTTACGCCGTCGCCGGCGCTTCTGGCCCCGGCACGCCAACCAACGACAACCAGCAGTACACCGAAACCCCATGTGGCGGTGTTGCTGTAGCAGCGCGGTAGGCTCGGTGTGGCAGTCGCCGTAGCAGAAGGTGTCGGTTGTCGGCGTGCCACGACGACTCGTAATGTCGGGCTCAGCGGCGCGCGCGTGATCGGGGTTGCGGCGCTATTGTGTTAACCCAACCCTCCTTTCGCCGTGGCGCTCCCCAAACGGCGCGCCGGCCACGTGGCCGATCGCCGCGCCGCGGGGGAGGGGCCAGAGCGCCCAACGCGGAAGATGTGCACAGACTACGGTCTTTGTGCTCGACAAGTAAGTTGCATCTCTGGCAAAATCCTCATCCCTGTGACAGACAGAATTCGCATCGCGGCAGCGGCGCTCCTCTTTCTCATCTGCCTTGTCACACTCATGGAGTCTGAGCCTGTGCGATTAGCAAATTGAAAAGACAAACCTTCCAAAATGAAAAAATAAATTATTACCGTCATCAGCGCTCGTCTCGTTTCATCTGCGTTTCTTCTAATGGTGCCTTTCCTTCTTGGCCCGGCGACGCATCGAGCGCTGGGACAGGGAAACACCAGCAGGCGAATCGTGGCCGCGAACTTGTCGCAATTTGCGCCGCCCTCGACCGGTGCGGTTACGGGGACGTATTCCATTTCGGCCAAACCGGCTCCCAACATTCCCGCAATAGGCGGGGGCGAAACCTGCGTCTTCATCACAGGCACCGGTACAATCGTGCCTGGCACGACCGATACCGGCAATCACACCAACGATGGCACAACCCCTTTGGCTCTACCGTTCCCCGTCCAGCTGTATGGCCAAACCTTCAACCCGGCCAACCTTTGCTCTAACGGTAACCTGCAATTCGTCAGCAATAGCAACAGTCCGAGCAATACTTGCCTGCCTACAACCGTCTTCAACTTCGCGATCATGCCGCACTGGGACGGGGGATTGAATTGGGGGTCAGTGTGCAAATCTTGAACGCTCCGCACCATTGAACTTTAGAACTTCCTCCTCTAATTTCAATATGTCAAGATTTGCACACTGACCCCTATTCCCTCTATTCTAGGTTTGTTCCATTTTGGCGGTTCCAAAGTTCCAAGCGTTGAAGCGGACTAGAGAAAGAACGTCGTCGTCACGTGCCTTCGAATTTCGGGGTCCGACGTGGAGACCGACGCCAGCGAGACAAATCAACCGCGAATCCGCAGCTGGGTTCGCCTGCAAAAATTCGCCGACAATTGACCCTCGACGAACAAAACGACATCGCTCGCTGGGCGTGGAGTTATGTCGAGACGGCAAAGCATTTCCGCGAAATGACTTGTATAATCTTGTCGTGAATCTCTGCGGAACGCGCAATGACAGGTCCGCCGAACGCAACGTGGCGGACGCTTCGCACGCGGTGATCGCGCCGCCGTTCAAATCCAAAGCGCGAGGTTCGCCACCGGAGTCCGACGCCAGCCCAAACAACAGGGTGTCCGTTCCGCTGCCGGAGACGTAATCCGCCACGCCGCTGCCTGACATTTTTACTCGCGGTTTTCCCTTCACCGTAACCGGCTCGCTGAAGATCAACGCGAGCTGCCTGCCAATCACACGCATTTGCTGAATCACCGGGCCTGCTCGGTTTTCAGGATTCCATTTGCCCCCGAAGGTCCATTCGGCGGTGATTTGCTCAGGTCTGGGCGAACCGGATGCAGATGAAAGATTGTTCCTGAACCAATCGAAGTCGTCACCATCTCGGTGACAATTGTAAAAAAACGAGCGCTCGCCCCAGAGGTTTTGCTTGTCTAAATCCTCGTTGCGCTGGATATCCTCCTCGGTGGACCGAGTATTGTTCAGCGGGTAAATCAGACGATAAATCGCCTTGTTTTGCATTTTGACCGAAAATTTGCAGTCGAGAAAATAAAATTGCGCATCGACGAAATGGCGTCCGAGATTGAAACCTGTCGCGCCGTCGAAACGGCAGCTGCGTAGCACGAATTTCATATCCGGGTTAAGCGTGCCTTCGTGCCATACGACGGCAGTTTTTGTGTAGGCGTAAAAATTGCAATCGGCCGCGTAACACCAGCCGCGTGGGCATACGAAATCCACCGAGCCCCTGAAATTGCAGCGCGCGTGATAGTACCGGCCGCGTTCGCCACGTCCGAGCGACACCGTGTCCGCGCCGTGGCTCAACACGTCACAATCCACGGTTACGGTGCGGTCGCCAGTGCCGTAAATCGTAAACGCATGCGCGCTCACGATGCCTGCGGTGTTTTCCGCCGTGAGATTTTGCAGAACGAAATCGTTGGCGTGATTCAGGTTAATGACTGCCGGTCCGATGGCATCAGGATGCGCGGTGAAATCGTCTTTTAACTGCGGAAACTCAATTCGCGTTCTCTCGCGACTTTCCCCACGCAATGTGACGAACGAAGCGTCCACGCGAATCTTTTCGCGATACCTCCCCTTCTTGATCAATACAACGACCCGGTCGCGGTTTGTGACCGGAATGGATTCAACCGCCGCCTGAATCGTTTTGAAATCACCAGTGCCATCGGCGGCGACCACGATGTCGGGCTTCGGCAAATCGGCGGCGAAAAGGCAACACGAGGGAAGAAGCAATGCGAACAAAATGACTCGCCGATCCATGCCGGCAGGATCGCGGCAAAAATTTTGCGAGGCAAGGAGGCAATTGTACGGAGCGCGGGCCGCGAGGCGCAGCACGATCATGCACGCGAGCAAGATCGACAATGAAATGCTTGTTGGGATGGGCACTATCATTCTCGAGGTGTAAAATTCGCCGCACGTTCAATCATCGGGGCAAACGCGCTTGTTAAGTGGATTCAGCCCCTCCAGTGTACTCGTGCGTCTCAATCACGTTTGCGCTTCATTGAACACGCGAATGACGGCATCATGCGAACGGCTGAAAACTGAGCATAGCTGGTTGCATTGCCGATTGCGCCCAGCTCGGCATACCATCGCTTAGCTAAAACTTTGGACTTGATACAAGAGACCCAAACCGTTCACTGGATAGAGGAATGCTCCGCCGAAATCCGCCTGCGGCCAATTAGCGCCCGACTTCCGAGAAGAATTTCAAGGATCAATAGGATTGTCAGAAATTGCGCCAGAATAGTAACGAACATTTGCGCGGTGCTGTAGCGAGGATTTTCCAGAGAATGAACGATTGCTACTTCGAGGCAACTCGCTAGGGTATATGAGTATACAAACAAGATCAATGCAGCCAGCCAGCCGAAACGTCTGCGACGCTCTTCCTGCATAAAGACTACCGCACTTAACGCGAGCGCGATCAACAGTAAGGGCAAATACGTTTCTGCCAGAATTTGGTGTGGCCTACGGATATAAGCCGACTGTTGAACAACCGGCGCGCTCTGCGCCAGCAACGCCGTCCGACTCATAAAATCCATCGCTGGAGGATAAGCCGTCCAAATCTTGCGATCGGGCTCGAGGGACGTCACACTTCGGTTATACTCATCGGTGAGCGAAACAGATTTCCGCAACCGGTAGGCGGGGCACTTCGGTGCATAAAAGATCGCCATTTGCCGCGCGATTTTCTTGACGACGAGGAGCGGCCGCTGGCGCCAGATTCGCCAATAGTAGAATCGATAAAACGCGCAAAGCGCAGAGACATTGTTGCCAAACTCCTTGTCTAATTGCCTCACGATTGAGCTCTCGTTATACATCAGAAAATCAGGATCGAAGCCGAGTGTGGACTGACCATAATACCGCCGCCAAGCCGCGGACGATTTCGCGATTTCGGCGCTGAGCGTGGTATGAACGTGCCCAAGCCACTCCAAAGGATACGGAACTTTCGCACCACATTCGAGATCGTCAGCCATTTGGTCACGGATCAGATTGGCGTGAATCACGAAGAGCTGGGTCGGCAAAAAACACTCCTCTATGTCGTCATTGCGGATGAGGGAGTGCTGCGGTAACGATAACAGCGCCGCGCCTACTGTAGTCCCACCAACCAACGCAATCTTTTGCCAGAACCAGCGCCGCCGGAAGAAAAACATCGCGACAGGTAGGAGGGCGACAATCGCGGTCAGCCAAAAGCTTGGCTTCACTGAGGCCAGCAGAATCGAGCTGAACACGGCCGCGATCCCATAGGTGACCGTAGCCGTTCGCCGGCGCTCCAGAAAACAGCAGGCAGTAAATTCGATGACAACGTAGAGATTGATGCTGATGAGAAACCCGCAGATGCCTTCCGGCCGAGTGTCCCTTTCAAAGAGAAGCGGTTCCCTGGAAAACATATAAATTGCTACAGCTAGTAATCCGAGGCAGTGGTAAATGGGATGCGGTAAACGTGCACTCGGAATGAAATCGCGAATCCGCCGCCAAGTGAGCAACAACATACCGCCAGCCAACAGCCCGAGGAGATTTTGAGTGATCGTTATCGCGCGAAAATCTCCAAAGACCCGCACCAGAAGATACAGGAATCCCGGATAGATAATGGTGCGACCGAGGTGTATCTGGCCAAACTCGGCGCCGCTCAATTTGCTCAGTGCCGGCAATAGATAGTTAGAGAGAGCGATCGGATCGAGCGGTAGCCGGAATCGCAACCAAGCCGCCCACCCGAAAATAAGTGCGACTGCGCTCCAGTACGCGAGTTGTCCGATTTTTGTAGCCGGTGGACGACCTGAAGACTTGCCGCAGGGCTCAAAACCAGCAAGATCACTGCCCATGCATTCATCTTGGCGAGTCTAGGAGCGGAGTAAAGGCACCGCCATCGTTGTGATGATTTTCATGACATTGCCCTTATGGTGAAATCACCATGACAGCGGGAGTCTCGCATTCGCGTCGCAACGGGGGCTACTCCGAGCAAAACAGTGCGCGGCCGCACACGTCGACTGTTAGGCGACGCGCGTTTCGACACAGGCTCGTCAGCTTATGAATCGATTCCGGTTGATGCGGTGGAAGATCTCGAAGTCCGCCGCGTCTCAAACTCGGGCGCCACACTTCAACCGTTTTCCCTGGAAGAAACCAGGACGACGACGCGTGTGACCACGACAAGCACATCACGAAAACCACACGGGGCGCAAAGCGTGCCGTCGCAGTCGCAACGCCAGCGCCAATCGGCAGCGCTGCGGCTGACTGGTCGCGCTGGCCCGTGGGCATGACATTCCGGTTGCTCTCGACCTGGCAAATGTATCGGTAATAATATACTTGACTACTGACTCCAAACTGGTCGAGACACCGCTACATCAATGGAGTCCGAGGCGGACGGGGAATGGTCTCGATTTCAATCGGTGTAGCCTCAACAATACCGCTGACATCTTCTTTGGCGAAAAAGTGGACTTCGTTGTCGTTTGGTCGAACGAATGTGTACTGATCGCTGTCGAGGACGTAACTTTCGGCCTGAACTGGCACTGTGCGACCATCACGCAATATAACGTTGAATGTTTTCATAAGTATTTTGTCGTCTAACGAGCCGCTAAATCGGCTTTCTTCTTAGCCTTTTCCCGCTTCGTTACCGCATCAGCTTCCTTCTTCGGTACCGCGACGATCTGCTTGGCGAGCCGCTGGAATTTCTCGAAGGGCGTTTCTTCTTTCGAGGGTTCTGCCGGTGTGCTCATGTTCAAAGCAAATATCCGTCCAGATGAACAGACGCGCAAGGTACGCTGCGTGCTCGTTTAAGGTGTTGAATGAAAATTCTGCGGTGGATTTTGGTGTTGCCAGCGGCGCTTGCAGGCGGTGAAATAGTGACGCTTTCTATCAAGCTTCTTGTCCAACTTAGCGGGGATAATTCTCTCATAGCACTTATGGCTCCATTTGCGAACGCTGTGTTTTCCACAATAGGATTTCTCCTCGCTGGAATTTATGTTGCACCATCTCGCCGATACGAAACTGCGACGATTTTAGCCGCGCTCGGTGTGCTAATCATAGTGCTGGCAGTGGTTTCTATGCCGGGCACTATCACCTATGGTTCCGCCGCAATATCTATAATTTCCTGTTTTTTGGTTTGGAAAGGCTACCGAGGTATGCACGTTACTCAGCGGCAAAAGGCGGCGGGCTAAGGCATGATTTATCAATACCTCGTCGCCGTTAATATGCCGGAGCCTCCAAGGGCATTCCTAGATTTCGTCGAACGGTGTGCTCCGTGGTACCCGATTTTCGGGCATGTTTACGTTTTTCACCATCCCAAAAAGTTAACGCTCGCTCAGTTGCGCCAACTAGTAGAAGACACATTGCCCGCGAACGTGAGCTTCTACGTGTGTATTCCTCAAGAAGGTGAACACGTTCCCAGTCGCGAACCGCTTCCAAAGCAGTAAGCATCTCATCTAGAGTAGCGGGGTTACGACCTTTGGTGAGCGAGCAGAAAACGACATAACGCTCGGTATTCCAATCATCAAGTGCGTCTTCACAATGGCCAAAACGCACATACTTATTCTGTAGGGGAACCATTTGCTAATATACCACGAAACCCTATATTTGTCATATTTTACGCCGTTTGCCACGGCGCTGACGGCGGGAATGTTTCTCCCTCCTTTGCACCCTTGCCAGTAAGCTCCGCGTAGCGGAGTCCCTTACCAAGGATGCCCACTGCGGCCTTTATGAACCGGCCTGCGTCATTGTCTTTACGCTCGTTGAAACGGAACGCTTGCTCGTCGAGATACCGGAATAAATGAAACGGCTCGACATTTATGTAAGTCCCACGAATAGCCCGCTTTAGAAGCGACCAAAAGTTTTCCAAACCGTTAGTGTGAACAAGCCCCTGTACGTAGCTCTCCGCATGGTCGATCACTTGATGAACATAATTATCCGCCAGCTTTTCGTAAGAACGTAACTTGTCAGTATAGACATTTGAACCTTTTTCGACGTGCTGGCGTACTTCGGGGTCAAGGTCATGTCTGCGGATACTCTCCACAACTTTCAAGCGAACGCGGGAAGACGACTCCGGCGAAGTTCGTTCAAGCAATCCAAGCACAGCGGTCTTTCGGAATGAAGCGTCGCCGCCCTTAGCCGCGCGCCGTCCGGGGCTGAGATTGCGTGCCTTAGCGCCTATAAAGGTTTCATCTGCCTCAACATGCCCGCTCATTTTCTTGAACGAGCCAGTTCGCATGGCGACTCGGATGCGTTGCAACATGAACCAAGCGGTTTTCTGAGTAACGCCGAGTGAGCGATGCAGTTCATAAGAGCTAATCCCGTTCTTCGCATTAACGAGGAGCCAGATTGCACAGAACCATTTGTCCAATCCGACCGGGCTATCCTCGAAAATAGTGCCTACCTTAGCGGAAAACTGCTTTTTGGTTTTACAATGCTTGCACTCCCACACCTTCCGACTGCTTATGAAACTCACTTCTTTAGACTCGCATCGCGGGCAGGTCACGCCATACGCCCATCGCAAATTGACCATAAAGTCGAAGGCGTTATCCTCCCGTGCGAAGAATTGAATCGCTTCGTGTAAAGTTTGTGGAAATCGGTCTTCTGATGGCATAAACTTGGAAGAGGTTAGAGCGTTTTGTGTTTTAGTTGTTCAATTCTGGTTCCTTGAGTTTTGTCGCCAAATGGCGCATAAGACCGCGCACTGCTCCAAAGACTTCCTTGCTTTCATCGTAGCTATAGGTCTTGACTATGTGCATAGTCGGGTTGCGCCAAGCAATCTTAACGGCGCTTAAATGCGCGGCGGACTCGCGATAAAACTCTTCCTCTGCTTTCCACTCCGGGGCTTTATCCTTCCAGTCAATTTCCAACTTTTCTTTGATTTGTCTGAGATAACCTTCCCAACTAGGAGCATAAGGAATGTTCATTTTTCTAGCGAGCGCCTTTAATCCCGCTTCCATAATTCGCATAAGGTGAAATATGCAAGCTGTAGGGCGCTCCAAAGCCAGACACTTTCCGGCTTCTTGTACATCGCTTATTGCAGACGGAAACGTATCTCTAAATCCGTCAAAGAATAGTGGTTCTGGTTGCATGTAATACTCCGAATCCTTAGCTGGAACATGCAGGAATAACTCACTACACATCTCGTACCTAATCTCTCGGTTTAATGCTCTAAGTAACTCCCTTACTTCTTGAAATGTAATTCCATCTTCGAGGCGACGGCATAAATGATTAATGTGTTTGATTGTTACGATCAGATCAACGCGCGCACAAGCATCAGCCATGCGTGGTTGAAGATAATTAGTTACAGCTTTGGATTCCTCAGAGGACAGCGTTCGCTCTGCTTCCTGAGTCTCTGTAACATGCTCAAGAATGCACAACACCTGTTTTCCCAAAAGTCTTCTGCTGTAAATTGAATCATGTCCCACCAGCTAACTAGCTGGTTAAGATACCACGGTGGTAAAATTCTCCCAGCACTAGTCAACATTGGACGCCCTCCCCTCCTGAGTCAAGTATATTATTACCAATGTATCGGGTCGATGATTACGGCTGGGTGTTGTCCGGTCGCAATAGGATCGATCTTTACATGGCGAATCAACGCAACATGAATTCGTGGGGGCGCGCGCCAGGAGATCATCCAAGTATTGCAATGGGGCGATTCGCAGGAAAGTTTACGCTTGCTCGCGCGGCACCAGGATTTCCGCCACATCAAACGGATGGTTCTGGAATTAGAGGGCCGCGATTCGAGAAGCAGCCGCGTTGCAGTAGTCGCGCCGAACCGCGGTGGGACTCAAGTACCGGGACCGGACAATTTCGGCGCTTCCAGCTTTTGCTCGATCAGACCTTTTACGGTTTTGAATTCATCCGCCAGCGATGCCGGCCCATGGCGACTCTGCGCCATCACGTCGTGTGCGCGGGCAAACTCGCGGCGGGCCGAGTATGCCATGGCTTTGGCAGCGACGATGTTTCCCTTCTTCTCGTCCCTCACAAGGCTTATTGAATAATCAAAAGCGGCTTCGATCTCATCGGGAGAAACCGCGGCCGGCGACAAATCGCGCGCCAGAATCTCCGGATCGATTTTTTTTTCGAGACGGAACAGGCTCGACTGCGGAAGATCAGCCACGAACTGAAAATAATCTCGTAGCCTAAACACGAGAAAATGAATCCACGGAGTGAAAGCATGGGGAAAATCCTGATGGGCAACATAGCTCTGGGCGCAGATCAAATGAGGAAAGAAGTTCGAGGCGATGGCGGTGGACACCTGAGGTGACTTCATCGCGTCAACGAAAAGAAATTCGATCGGGCCCCCTTTCCATTCGGTGCGGCTCAAATCTCCTTCATGCACGACGATATAGTCTTGCCATTTCTGGGTCCGCCTCAGGAATTCGGGCAGGAAGCTGCCGCCCGGGATGAACAAGTCTTCCACTTCTTTTCCCTTCGCCCACGCTTCGTAACCTTCGTTCCAACGAAAAAGATCATAAGCATGTATCTGCTTCTCTTTCGTCTCGGGATTCAGCGACAGGCCTTCGGCTAGCGAGATCGTTGTCGCGCCGAGAAAACAACCAAGATCGACAATCGCGCCGATCCCGCGGTAACGCTGGGCCGTATACGTTCTAAGCCAGTGCTGTTCCTGCCGCGTAGTCATTCCGAATTCGGTTTTCTTCGCCAGTTCGCGGAGCTGCCTCCGATTCTTTAGGCCGAAAAATTTCGAAAGTGGATTCATGAACGAGCAGCGGCTTCGGTAGCCTATCTGAGTCGTCTGCAAGTTACACGTACGTATTAAGCAAGCCCGAAATGTGTGTCATCGTGTAATCCGCCGTTGAAAATTACGGCTTGCTCATGGCTTACTCCACTGGAAACGTGCAATCCGGTTTGCGGAAAAGTGTCAAAGGTCTGAGGAGCGCCTTTCCACAGGGACAGTCTATGACGGTTATTTAAATTCCTTCGCAAGCCTCTTGCATTTCTTCCGCAAACCGGACTGCACGTTTCGACACTGAAGCTAAAACTGCTTACCGTCAGCTTTGCCGGAGGGATTGACGCCAGTCACGCCGCCAATGGCACATGTGATCGAAATGAGAAGGAGTGCAATTGGACGTGTGCGCTGCATCGGCCTAACATGTGATTGTGCCGTTTTCTTGTCGGCTTATCCAGCGTATCAACCGACAAAACCCGCAACTGTCCAAAATCGATACATCGCATTGTTGTTGGCAGCTTTGCCAACCCTGCAAATGCGCCCAAAGTCGGGCGCATGAATCCTTCTGATCCGCCTCTCAACTTTGGGCACGAACCTGGCCCGGTTTCGTATCCGGCAGGCAGCGTCGTCGATTTCCAACGCTTCTTATCGCCGCGCATCCTAACCCCCACTCGCTCCATCACACCGGTATTTCTATAAAAATTTCACCGGCCACGTGTCCGCTTTACTCCCACATCCGGACTTCTGGCCGCTCCCCATACCTTTAACCCTCCCGCGCAATCGACCGGTGCGGTCACACCGGCGGAACTGGCGGCGGTGCCGTCGCCCCCGCTGCTCGCGCCCGCAAACGCGAAATCGCCTCCGAACACTCGTCGATCTCAACCAGGATTCAGGGAATCGGCGTCGGTAGTGGCGTTGGTGAGGTTGGCTTTGTTGGAGAAATCGTCGGGAAGGGTAAAGGGGAACGTGGCGGTAATGGGTTCGGCGTGATGGGTGGCGGTGAAGTCGGTCGAATCGGTGGGGCTGGATTCGGTACGCCACGCGCGCTCTGAGCTGAAGTTGGCGCAATCGAGTGCATCCACAGCGCTCCACCTGCGCACACGCCAAAAACGAGCGGCCAGATCAATTTGCTTTTCATTATGATGGTTTACGCCGCGAGCGCCAGGAATGATTTTTGGATACAGCTCGGAAGCCCGGGTGCAGCGCTATCGCGATTTGTTCGACGCAGCGCTCGGCGTTGTCATTTTCGCGGCCCGTCGAAACATGAGGCAAACGGTAAAACTAGTCGAACTGCGCGAACCGTGCATTGATGCGCCCTCTTAATCCGAGTGAATGCCACTCACAAATATTGAATCTCTCCTTGTCTGCGCTTCCGTTGCGGTCGAATTGTTTAACCCAACCACCATGAAATGTATCTTTAAAAGAATCTTTGTTTTCGGAACGGCACTTCTCGGACTCGCGGCGATCGCAACCTCGCGGGCTGATCTTAATCTGCCTGACGTCAGCCAGCTCGCGGTCAATAAGCAGCGCGTCGGGTTGACCGACATCACGATCACTTATCACCGCCCGCTCGTGAACGGGCGAAAGATTTGGGGCGGGCTTGTTCCTCTCGGAGAGGTCTGGCGCGCTGGCGCAAATGAAAACACCACGATCGAATTCAGCGATCCGGTTTCCGTGGAAGGACAGCCGCTCGCAAAAGGAATCTACGGACTGCACATGATCCCGACCGCGGATTCATGGACGATCATTTTCTCCAAAATGGCAGTGGCCTGGGGAAGCTACTCCTACAATCAAGCGGAAGATGCGTTGCGCGTGAACGTGAAGCCCCGGCCGAGTTCGATGGACGAAGCACTCGAGTACGAGTTCGAAGAGCTGACGCCAGACTCCGCGACGGTGACGCTGAAGTGGGAGAAGCTCGCGGTGCCGTTCAAGGTCGCGATCAACGATGCGGAAGCGACCTTGGCCAACATCCGAAATCAAATGCGCGGACGCGCTCAGTACGAGTGGCAAGCGCCAAACCAGGCTGCGCGATTCTGTCTGGGCAAGAAGATCAACCTGGATG